>CAZOXN010000147.1:0-6473 GCA_964583655.1 uncultured Desulfarculaceae bacterium
GTCCTGGGATACATTCGGCTGGGTGAATCGGAGGGGGCGAACCTGATGATAGGTGGGGACAAGATGGAAGGAGGGATGTACGAAAGGGGATTCTTCGTCCAGCCCACGCTCTTCGAGGCCACCCAGGGGATGCGGATCACCAAGGAGGAGATCTTCGGGCCGGTCCTCTGCCTGATCCGAGCCGAGGATTACGAGGAGGCGGTCCGGCTGGCCAACGACGTGGGCTATGGGCTCTCTTCCTCCATATACACCAGGGACGTGACCCTCGCCTTCAGGGCCATGGAGGAACTAGAGGCCGGCATCACCTATGTGAACGCCCCGACCATAGGGGCCGAGGTCCACCTGCCTTTCGGGGGGGTGAAGGACACTGGGAACGGCACCAGGGAGGCTGGGACCGCTGCCATAGAGGAGTTCACCGAGCTGAAGAGCATATTCGTGGACTACAGCGGGAGGCTCCAGAAGGCGCAGATAGAGGGATAAGGGGACCGTGATGGGCATACCTGGCAACCTGCTGACCACTGCCATGGCGGTCATGCCACACACAGACGTGGATCGGGCCATGGCCCTCGCGCTTTCGCTGGATATCCCGTTTTGGCCTCAACTGCCTCATCTGAGCTATTACGAGGACATGTACGTTCAGGCCTCGGAGCGCTTTCCGGGCATAGAGCTGAATATCGTCGAGCGGAAGTTGCGTTTCTCCAGGGAGAGATTCGTCGCGGAGCTCGACGAGGCCCTTTCCCGCCTTGACGATCCGGATTTCCTGGACATCAGCGAGACCTATTCCGTCGTATACCACAGATTCCTCGGTTTGGAGCTCTCCCAGAGGGTCGCCATAAGGGGGCAGATGGAAGGCCCCATAAGCCTTGGTTTCAACATACAGGACGAGGAAGGCCGCCCTATCCTCTTCGATGACACGGTCCGATCCTTTTTGTTGGAGTTCATGGCAAGGAGGGCCACGGTCCAGCTCCGTCGCCTGAAAGGGCGCAATCCCAACGCGTTCATCTACATCGACGAGCCCGGGCTCCAGTTCCTCTTCAGTGCCATGGCCGGATACGGGGACCAGGCTGCTCGCTTGGACATGGAATACTTCTTCTCCATGATCGAACGTCCCAGGGGGGTCCACCTCTGCGGAAACCCGGACTGGGACTTCCTTCTGGGGCTGGACTTGGATATCCTCTCCTTGGACGTCTACAATAACGGCGAGATCTTCGCCTCTTACGCCGGTTCCATACGGAGGTTCTTGGATCGTGGGGGGACCCTGGTGTGGGGGATAGTCCCCACGAACTTCGAGCCCTTCTCGAGGGAGAACGTGGAGACCCTGGAGAGGCGGCTTTTAGGGATTTGGGACACGCTGGCCAGGAAGGGGTTGGACAGGGAGCTTGTTCTTTCGCGAGGTCTTCTCTCCCCCGCCACCTGCTGCCTGATAAACCCGGATAGGGAGAGGACCGTGGAGCAGGCCTTCGGTGCGGTGAAGGCCCTATCGGGGCAAATGAGAAAGAGACATCGTCTGGCATAGGACGGATCCCATGGAAGATAAGTTCTACAAAGAGCGCTTTGAGGCACAGAAGAGACTGTTGCAGAAGGTGGCATCTTCCTTGGAGGTCAACGAGATCCTCGAGAAGATGAGGGAAGAGGCCAAGGCCCTGGTCCCCGGCGCCATGGAGGCTTGCATCATCCTGCTCGACAAGGATGCCCCGAGCTACACACGCCCTCTTCAGTGCGCCCTCTATGACACCCCCATAAACTGCCTCTCCTGCAAGAGGAACCGACCCGCCATACAGAAGGCCATCCAGAAGGGCAAGGCGGTGGTCTTCCCGCGGACCGAGCCCATTGTCAGGAGGGACGGCTCCGTAGTGGAGATCGGTCCGGAGATGGCAGTCCCTGCCAAGGTTGGCGGAGAGGTGGCAGCGGTAGTGAGCGTGGTGTCAAGGCCGGGGACGGGCTTCACCCGGAGGGAGTTCTATCTCATCAAGGACCTGGCCGAGAGCGTCAGCAACGTTATAGCGAGCGCCAAGAAGCACTGGGAGGTCACCCAGGAGAAGATCCGGATCGCGCAGGTCCTGAGCCACCTCTCTCCGTTCGTCCCATTGTCTGTCAGGAACATCGTGGAGAAGAACCCCGAGATGAGCGGGCTGGAGAAGGAGAAGAGGCCTGCCACCGTCCTCTTCCTGGACCTCGAGGACTACACCAGGTTGAGTGCAAGCCGCCCCGACACAGAGGTCAACATCCTCGTGGAGGGCCTTTTTTCCACCTTCGTGGATCCCATCCAGCGGGCGCACGGGGACATCGTGGAGACCGCCGGGGACGGCCTCATGATCGTCTTCAAGGACCATGACGCCAGGACCAACGCCATCAACGCTGTCAAGGCGGCTTTCGACATCCACACGAGGACCGAGGAGCACAACAAGGCCCTGGGGGGTGAGTTCGAGCCCCTCAAGGTGAACATGGGTATAAACTCGGGGATCGCCCTGGTAGGGATGACCCGGTTCAAGGGATCCCTGGGGACCCGCATGACCTACACCGCCAGCGGACCGGTGACCAACCTGGCCGCCCGCCTTGCGGCCGAGGCCAAAGGGGGAGACATCCTCATCGGGGAGGATACCAAGGCCCTGATCGAGGGGCTCTGGCCCACGCACGACCGCGGGCTCAGGATCCTCAAGGGCATAGAGGAGCCGGTGAGGGTATATTCCCTCTTGAAGCCAGGCTGACACCGAGTCCGGTCCCTTTCTCTTTCTTTCTCTCTTTCGCGCACACCCCTTGACTCGCTCATCCCGCGATTTACGCTAAAGGTGAGCTGTTAGAGGAAGATGGACCGGGCGTTATTCGGGACTCTCCATCGCGAGACCTCGATCTAACCCGGTGGAGGAAAAGGAGGTGGTCGTCATGGCAGAGAAGGAAAAGAGGGTGATAGTGCCCTTCACCAATGTCATGCACTGCGAGGACGACTCGGGTCTCCGCATCGAGGTGGACTTGGTGGGCGCCTCCAAAGAGAGCGTCGAGCTGGAGATGGGAAGCGGCGGCTTCTGCGTCAAGGCCGAAGGGGACGGTGTGAGGTACGAGAGCTGCTTCATGCTGGCCCACGAGGTGAGGCCCAAGCAGGCCAAGGCCAGGTTCGACTCAGGGCTCCTGATCATCGAGGCCCCTTTCAAGGAGAGCGTGCGGGGGCACAGGGTGGTCATCGACTGACCCGAAAGACCAAGGCGAGGCCGAGCCGAGATGGCCCGGCCTCCCACACCCGCTCTAAGCCATAGAGACCAGTGCCTTTTTCTCAGAGCAGCTCAATGGACCCTCTTGTCGTACCCCTTCCAGAACTCCTCCCGCAGGAGTTTCTTCAGGATCTTCCCGGTGGGATTGACCGGGAGCTGATCCCTGAACTCGACGCTTGTCGGCCTCTTGAAGCGGGCTAGGTTCTGTCGGCAGAACCTGAGGAACTCTTTCTCGGTCAGGGATTGGCCAGGCTTAAGGACTAGTAAGGCCTTGACATCCTCTCCCCATTTCTCGTCCGGCACCCCGATCACCGCTGCCTGCTGGATCGCGGGGTGAGTCAAGAGGACCTTCTCCACCTCGCTGGGGTAGATGTTCTCCCCCCCCTTTATGATCATGTCCTTGAGCCGGTCCACCACCGTGATGTAGCCCTGCTCGTCCATGGTGGCGAGGTCCCCTGTACGGAGCCAGCCATCGAGAAAGGCGCCCTGGGTCTCTTCCTCCATCGCCCAGTAGCCATGCATCATCCCGTCGCCGCGTGCCACTATCTCCCCCACCTCCCCTGGGGCCACGGGCTCACCGTGCCGATTCACCACCCTGAGCTCGCTCATCCTGTACTCCCGGCAGGTGGCCGTGGGGCGGACCTTGTGGTCCTCCGGCAAGAGCAGACCGAGGACTCCGGTGCTCTCCGTGAGCCCGTAGCCCTGGATGAACTCGCACTGGAAGACCTCCATGGCCCTCTTTAGCAGGGTCTCGGGCATGGGGGCTGCACCGTACATCAACCTGCGGAATCCACTGTAGTCTCGCCTCTCCACCTCCGGGGTGCAGAGGAGGGCCCAGATCATCACCGGGACCATGAAGCTGTGGGTGGAGCCCTCCTCGCTCATCCCCTTGAGGGTCTCCTGTGGGTGGAACTCCCGCTTGAGGTTGCAGCTCATGCCAGCGATCATGGCGGAGAATATGGTGATCAGACCTCCGATATGGAATATCGGGGCCACCACCAAGACATCGCATGGGGGCACGTTGAACCCCACATCTATGACCAGCCCCACTGCAGTGCCCACCAGGTTTCGATGGGTCAAGGGCACGCCCTTGGGCACGCCTGTGGTGCCGCTGGTGTACATCTAAATGATCACGTCCTCATCCCCGACCTCGGCCTCCGGCTCACAGGAAGGATACTCGGGGAGGAGTTCCTCGTAGTCGTTCCCCCCTCCTCCGGCCTCGCCCAGCAGGATGAGGTCCTCCATGTGTTCCAGATCGGGCTTCACGGCCCTGCAGACCTCCAGGAACTCCCTCTCCAAGAGGAGAAGCCGTGCCCTGGAGTTGTTGAGGAGGTAGGTGTAATCATTGGGGTGGAGCCGATAGTTCATGGGCACGGTCACAGCGCCTATCTTGCCGCACGCAAGATAGAGCTCGACATACCATGGATGGTTGCGGGACAGGACAGCGACTCGGTCCCCCTTGCGGATCTTGAACCTTTCCTGTAGTAGATGCCCCAGCCGGTTGACCCGCTCGTTGGTATCGGCGTACGTGAGACTTCGTCCATGAAAGCGCAGAAACAGTCTGTCCGGGTGGAGTCTCGCACCCTTGCGGAGGAAATCGGTGAGGAGCATGACTATTCCCTCCTTTCTCGATCCGAGAGGGCCTCTGTTCATGAGCCTGCACGGTGGTCGGATCCCTGCGTTTCGGCCGGAATCCGGCCGAACCCCCGGAAAAGAGATGATGGCCGTGCCTCCGAGGGGACACTCATCCCCCTCGGAGGCCTTGCATGGGCATCTTCCTGGGATGCGCCCTCAAGACTACCCCCGAGGTCTGTCTCGAGAAAGAGGCGACTCGATGCAACTTCAGTGGGAGGGCCTTTGGCTGTCAAGGAACGAGGGGTTCGTACATGGTCAGCCCATCGAAGCGCTTCAGGAGGTATGAAGGATCCTCGGGCACATAACCGAAGGACTCCAACAGCTCCTCCAGGCCCAATCGCTCCCCCTCGTGCCAGAGCCCGACAAGGAAGGCCCCCGCCTTTCTGCTGAGGAACCACTCCTCCCCGAAATTCTCCTTCAGGTAGGCACTGAGAAAGGACTCGCCCATCCATGCCCTGAGATAGTCCACCGAGTAGAACTCATCCTCCAGGTCCATCAGGGCCGCCTCCGGCTCGTAGACGAACCCGGTGGCCCGTCCAAGCCATCTGGAGTAGACAAGGCCATCCCGAGTCCCCCCCTTGGAGAAGAGCTCTCGCTCGAACAGGAACTTGCCCAGGTAACGCCTGACCGAGCAAAGCAGCTTCAAGCCCTTGTAATAGACCAGGGCCTCTATCTGACCGGGATGGGCCTCGGTGTGGGAGGCCAGCCAAACGGGCTCCCGGGTGAGCCCCTCGAACAGAAAGGCGAAGCACTCGGACAGGGCGAAGGAGCGTGGGAGATGCCGATACGGATAGGGCAAGGTCGCCTCGGTGAAGGCGTAGTGAAGGGCATGCCCCACCTCATGGAGGAGGGTCTCGTAGTCCGAAAGCCCCCCCATCGGCCTCATGGTCACCTGGATCTCCTCGGGGATGCGAAGCGGGACGCATCTGGAAACCGGGCTCTTGCCCGGCCTCTCCTCCAAATCGATGAAGATCCTCCTGTCCAAGGACGTGGCCAGGCCCATGGTCTCCAGGGTCTCTCGGAGCGCCCGCACCAGGCCATCCTTGGGGAACATCTCATCGAAGGGCGTCAGTTGGAGCAGCCGCATGGCGTGATAACGGCTCATGTCAGCGAAAGGCCTCTCCATGGCCCTCTCGACCCAGGCCTGGATGTGACGGCTGTACGGACCATCGGTCGCCTCCAGCAGGAGGAGGCATCTCTGGGCCAGGGCCTCCATGTCGATCCCTTTCTTCTCCGTGCAGAAGGTCAGGTAATCGGGATATCCGAAGTCCTCCCGCAGGATCTCCAGGACATGGTCCCAGATCCTCGCCTTGAACTCCCCGGCCTTCTGGAGCAACGGGAGGGCCCTCCTCTTCAGGAGTTCCCTCTTGTCGAAGTCTCCCTGGGAGAGGACCCAAGGGATCATATCCGCGAAGGAAAGGGGTTCCCCATCCACCTCCACCTTCACCTGGACCAGGAACTGCTCCACGGTCTCGTCCATCATGAGTAGTTGCATCCGGATGAAGTGGCCGATGCACTCGTAGTAGACTCGGGCGGCCTGCTCTCGTCCGTCTCCGTAGCGGCTGGCCCGAAGGATCCCCTTGAGAAAGGCGATGGCATCCAGGGAGGTGGTCAAAGGGTGCTCGGCGAAGA
>CAZOXN010000148.1:0-6467 GCA_964583655.1 uncultured Desulfarculaceae bacterium
CAGAGGCTTCTACCCACGAACCCGAGACCGGTGACGGAGGATGACGTCCTCTGTATATTCAGGAGGGCATACGAGGGGGAGGGATTGTGACTGTGCGGACAAGAAGGGGGAACCGGTGATGACCGAAACGAGAAGCCTTTCGCAGGACGAAGAGAGACTCGCGGCCTTGCTCCGGGCGACCACGGTCGCCCTTGGTTGCACCCTGATCCAGAGGGCCGGCGAGGAAGAGGCCGCACGGGTCTTCGAGAGGCTCATGGAGAAGAGGCTTGAGGGCCTGAGAGATTCTGGAATGTTGGGCACGGGTTTCCAGGCTCTAGCGAAGATGGTCTCGGCCACGGCACCCTATTTCGGTCAGGAGATCGTTTTCGACCTCAAAAATATGACGTGCCGGGTGACGAAATGCGGACTATGGGAAGTGGGGAAAGAGATGGGTTACGGGGACACGCCTCTGTGCATTCGATGCAAGGTCAACTCTGACACGGTGCTCAGGCACGTGCTTCCTGGATACAGAAAGAGGATAGTGAGAAGCCTCTGGACAGGGGGCGAGGACCGCTACATGACTTATCACATGGGGTGACTTTCGCGATTTGTTCCTTTTCCTCAGGGCGTCGGCCCATTCGTGTCTCGGAGCAGGATAGTTACGGTGGGCATGTTTCCTCCTTTCTCCGCTGACCGCTCCGGAAAGGAGGTCTCGATATTGCTGAACCAAGGAGCGTCGATCCGTCATCTCTTGGAGCGGGTGCGGGAGGCCAATGAGCGGGTTCGATGCCTTCTTGGCAAGGCGCTGGAGGAGGAAGAAGTGAGGCATCGGGCCTTCGTCTTCCACAACGAAGGCCAGGGGTTTCTGGATGCGAGGCTTCACCACGGCGACAAGGCCAAGTTGTTTCAACGTCTGCAAGGGGGGTTAGGATCTGCACCATGAAAGAGTTTCTGTACAGGCTCCTGGAGGTTGACCTGGGCGCCGGATCGACCTCAATCCGTACGATCGATCCAGGGACCATCGGGCGCTTCATAGGTGGCAGCGGTTTGGCTGCAAGGCTCCTGTGGAAGGATGGCCCCGTTGATCCAGACCCTTTCTCCCCGGAAGTGCCGCTCTTCTTCATGACGGGTCCCCTCACCGGGACCCCTGTGACCTCTTCTGGCAGATACAGCGTGGCGGGCCGCAGTCCTCTGACCGGCTTTTGGGGGGAGGCCAACGTGGGAGGGTCGTGGGGTACGTCGCTAAGAAAGGCTGGCGTGGATGGCCTTAGGGTTGTGGGAAGGGCTGCGAAACCAGTGTACCTGTGGATCACTCCTGGGAGGGCCGAGATCCGCGATGCCTCCCACCTCTGGGGAGCGGACACATTCGATACACAAGCCTTGATCCAGCGCGAAACCCACCCAAGGGTGGTTGTGTCTTGCATCGGACCTGCCGGGGAGAGAGGCGTCAGGATCGCCTCTGTGATGACTGACGGCCACCACGCGAGGGCCGCTGGCCGTTGTGGGCTGGGTGCGGTGATGGGGTCCAAGAACCTCAAGGCCATTGCGGTGTGGGGTGACAGAGGGATCCCTGTCCTAAAGAGAAAGGAACTCCTGACGGACCTCCGAGAGATCATGCAATCGTTTCGGGAGAGGACCGCAGCATTGCACATGGCTGGAACATCCGGGTTGGTCTTGCCTCAAGAGGAATTGGGTTCCTTTCCCATCAAGAACTACGCCCAGGACCGATGGCCCGAAGGGGCCCGAAGGATATCGTGGCCGGCCATGGAGGAAAGCATATTTGTCCGAAATTACCGCTGTGCCGGGTGTGTCATTGCTTGCGGACGCACTGTGGGAGTAGACCCAAGAAATGACCCGAAGGCTGGTCTCACCGCCGGTCCAGAGTACGAGACCCTTGCCCTGCTCGGGTCGAACCTCCTGATCGGGGATATCCGTGCGGTCCAGCAGATGAACGAGCTTTGCAACCGCCTTGGTATCGATACCATCGAGGCAGGCTCTCTCATCGGTTTTGCCATGGAGATCTTCGAGAGGGGGCTCCTCCCCCCTGACCTAACCGGGGGAGTGGAACCCAGATGGGGGGATGCGGAGGGGGCGTTCGAGATCATCAGGCAAATGGGCGAGTCACGAGCCTTGGGGGCATTCCTGGCCGAGGGTTATCACAGGGTCCTCGAGGCGCTACACCCCGATGCAGCCGAGTCCGCCATGCAGGTGAAAGGGCTCGGACTGCCCGCCCACGACCCGCGTGCATACAACTCCGTAGCATTGGGGTACGCCACCTCCAACCGGGGCGCTTGCCATCTGCAGGGGTTCACCCACGTCTTCGAGATAAACGTCACCGAACCGGCCCTCGGGCTTCACGAAATAGCAGACCGCTTTGGAACGGACAAGGGGAGGATGGTTGCGGATATTCAGGACCTCATGGCCATTTACGACAGCCTGACGATATGCAAGTTCAATCTGTTCGGAGGCGTGAAGCTTCCTCGATTGGCCCGGTGGTTCGAGATGGTCACTGGGATTCCCATGAGTCCGTCGGAGCTTAAGTTGGCCGGTGAGCGCATCTTCAACACAAAACGACTCTTAAACGCGCATTGGGGGTTGACGAGGTCCATGGATACCCTCCCCGCGCGCATGCTAGCCGTTGCCAAGAAGGAGGGACCCTCCAGCGGGAACCTTCCGCCGCTGAAGACCATGCTGGAACAATATTATGCTGCAAGGGGTTGGGACGACTCAGGCAAACCAGACGAGGACACAAGGCGAAGGCTTGGCATCTGAACTGATCATATCCATTTCTCTGGACCGCGACGGCTGTCGAAGAGGGGGTTGGTTCCACCAGACCATCGGCAAGGTCCTGGACTATCTCGGGATCGAGCACGAGCTATATCGCAGGTGGGAGGGGGGACCAGGATAGTCATGCTGATCTGGTTCCTGGCCATCTTCTTGGTATTGCTCCTCCTCAACTGGCCCGTATACACGACCTTTTATCTGGCGGCCATCTTCGCCCTCTTGGTCTATTTGGAGAATATCCCCCTGGAGATAGTGATCCAGACCAGCTTCAACACCGTCAACGTGTACGTGCTCATCGCGGTCCCTTACTTCATATTCGCCGCGTCCGTCATAAGCCGGGGGGGGCTGGCCAAGAGGCTTGTGGACTGGGCCATGTCCATCGTCGGGTCGATCAAGGGCAGCCTGGGTGTGGCCACCATCCTGGCTGCGTGCGTCTTCAGCGCCATCTCCGGATCCAGCCCTGCCACCGTGGCCGCCCTGGGGAAGATACTCTACCCTTCCCTCCTGGCGAGCAAGTACAGGAAGACCTTCACCCTCGGGCTGGTGACAGTCCTAGGAGGCATAGACCTCCTCATCCCGCCCAGCATCACCATGATCGTCTACGGCTCCATAGCCAATGTCTCGGTGGGAAAGCTCTTCATAGCAGGGATAGTCCCAGGGCTCCTGGTAGGGCTGATTTACTCCGTCTACGTGATCGGATATGCCGTGTACGACAAGGTCCCCACTGGGGCCCGATTCAATATGCGCAGGGTGGTCACCTCCACCAGGCAGGGGTTCTGGACCCTCGGGGTCCCAGTGGTCATACTGGGAGGGATCTACACTGGGGTGTTCACCCCCACCGAATCCGCTGCCATAGCCAGCGTCTACTCCCTGTTCATCGCGGTCGTCCTCTACAGGGAGATCGGCCTCAAACAGATCTGGGAGATCGGTGTCGAGACAGCCGAGCTCACGGCTCAGATCTTCATCATCGTGGCTGCCTCTGGGATATTCTCGTGGCTCCTGACCATAGGGCATGCACCCCAGATCCTCTCGAACCTGGTGGTGAAGGCCGAGCTCCCGTACTGGGCATTGCTCATGGGGATCAATTTCGTTTTGCTCCTGGCCGGGATGTTCATGCATCCGACATCCATCACCATCATATTCACCCCGCTCCTGATGCCCATCATCACGGCCCTGGGGGTCGACCCCATCCACTTCGGGATCATCCTCACGGCCAATATCGCCATCGGGATGTATACCCCTCCCTTCGGCCTCAATCTCTTCGTATCCGTTGCCCTCTTCAAGGAGCCCATGGCGACCATAGTCAGGGGGGTGACCCCGTTTCTCATCATGACCCTGGGGATCTTGGTCGTTCTCACCTTCGTCCCATGGTTTTCCATGTGGCTGCCCAACATGATGAAGTGAGGAGAGGACCATTTGGAACGTGAGACTCTAACAACGAGGAGGTGCTAAGATGAAGAGACCCACCCTTCTTGCCGCGGCGGCCTTTGTGATCGCCCTGCTCCTGGCCTTCTCTTCTTCTGCGTTGGCGCAGCAGACAGGCAAGGCCATGATCATGCGCATAGGCCACGCCACTGCACCGGGGGCCCCGAGGGACCTCAATGCCCAGGAATTTGCCAGGAAGATCGGTGAGATATCCAAGGGGCAGATCAAGGCGGAGGTCTTCCCTGCGAGCCAACTGGGCTCCAACGACGCCATGCTCGATGCGGTGGGATCAGGGGCCCTGGAGGCCATGATCATCCCCACCGCCTTCTCCGCCAAGGTCACCCCTGCCTTCACCCTCCTGGACCTACCCTTCCTCTTCCCCAACATGGACAAGGCCGTTGAGTTCATGCTAGGGCCAGAGGCAGCGGCGCTCATGAGGGAGGTGGAGCCCAAGGGTTACAAGTGCCTGGCCTTCTGGCCCAGCGACTTCAAGCTCATGACCGCCAACAAGCCCATCGAGAAGGTGGAGGACCTCAAGGGGCTCAAGTTCCGGGTCATGGCCGGCGACGTGCTCATGAACACCTACAAGGGATGGGGGGCCAGTGCCATCCCCATCCAGCTCAACGAGCTCTACACCGCCTTGGCCCAGAAGACCGTGGACGCCCAGGAGAACACCATGGGGACCATCCACGACTTCAAGTTCTACGAGGTCCAGAAATACATCATGGAGAGCAACCACAGCCTGACGGCCGACGCCTTCTTGGTGAACAAACCGTGGTTCGATAAACTCCCTGCGGAGATCCAGAAGGCCATGGTGGAGGAGACGAGGAAGCTCGCCCCCATCAGGAAGGTCCAGGAGATAGAACGAAACAATGGGTTTCGAAAAAAGATCGCGGCGACCGGGAAGAACGAATTCGTGGAGATCTCCTCTGCAGAGAAGAGGAGATTCAGGGAGGCAGGGCAGCTTGCCTACGACGAGTTCGTGAAGAAGAACCCGAACCTGAAGCCGATCCTGGATGCCATAGCGAGCAAGTACAACTGACGCCGAGGCAGCGGACAGCGGCCAGGAAAGAAGACGGGAGGAGGCACCTTGCTGCGGGCCATTGGGAGGATCAACGAATTCGCTTCCAGGGTGACCACGATCCTCATGGGCACGGTCATCCTGGCCGTGCTCCTGGTCATGGCATTCAACGTGGTGATGCGCTATATCTTCGGCTCTTCGCTGAGGTGGGCAGAGGAGATAAGCGCCATCTCCATGGTCTGGCTGGTCTTCCTCGGGGCAGGGCATCTGGCGAGGGCAGGGAAGCACATAAGCATCGAGAGCATCTTCATCGTCTTACCTCGTACCGGCAAGAAGGTGCTTGCCACCCTCATTGGCCTCACCGTGGTCATGGTCTCCCTCTTCCTCTCCTGGTACGCGGTGAAACAGGTGGGCATCTTCTTCTCCAGGGGGACCATCTTCACCGCGTCCAATCTCCCGGCATGGGTGGCCTACGCCGTGATCCCTGTTGGATTCGTGCTCATAGCCCTGGGGACCCTGGAGCATTACGCGAAGATCGTGATGAGAGGACCTGATATATCCCAATCGTCTGACACGGAAGAGAGCGCGGGGGGGTCGTGAGATGTCCTATAGGACAGACATGCGTACGTGGCTCGGGTACCTGGAGCAAAGGGGGCTCCTCAGGAGGATCACCAAGGAGGTTGATCGCGATTGGGAGATCGCGGCCTTCAGTAGGGAGGTCTTCCTCAGGTACGACAAGGAGGGGCGGCCGGGCCTCCTCTTCCAAAACGTCAAAGGGAGTCGGATACCAGTGGCCGCTGGGGTGGTGGGCGGTTCAAGGGAGATATATGCTGCGGCCCTCGGGGTCTCGCCAGAGGGGATGACTGCATCGGTGGGCAAGAAGTGGGCCGAGGCCATCTCCCACCGGATCCCCACGGTCATGGTGGATAGAGGACCGGTGCAGGAGAACGTCCTCACAGGGGATCAGGTGGATATCTCCATGTTCCCTCATCCCTTCTGGACCCATGGCCATGACCCGGGTTATTTCCTCACCGCCCCGTGCGTGATCACGAGACACCCGGTCACGAGGCAGAGGAACATGGGGTGTTACCGCTGCCAGATCAAAGAAAAGGCCAAGACCGGGATCCACATGAGCGGCAGCTACAGGCACATCTACGACCACATAAGGGCCAACGAGGCCTTGGGCCAGCCCACCCCTGTGGCCATAGTCATAGGGGCTGACCCCACGATCCCCCTCACAGCGGTCACAGGCATCCCC
>CAZOXN010000149.1:0-6465 GCA_964583655.1 uncultured Desulfarculaceae bacterium
TGGGGCGAGGTGTAGAGGCCCGTCCGGAAGCCCGCCTCCCTGAGGATCGCCTCCTCCATCTGTTGCCTGCCCCTGTTCATCCCATCCAAGAGACCTGCCAGCTCCTCCGCCTCACCCGCGTCACTGGCCATGAGGAGTCGGAGGGCTGAGGTGGCCTCCTCCAGCCTCCCTGGGGCGTTGAGGCGAGGGGCGATCTGAAACGAGACAGTCCCCACCGAGATGGGTCTGCCTTCGGACCCGCTGGCCTTGAGGAGGGCCCTCAGGCCAGGGCGATGCCCTTGGGCCAACACCTGCATACCGTGCTTGACCAGTATGCGGTTCTCCCCGAGGAGCGGGGCCTGATCCGCTACGGTGCCCAAAGCCACCAGGTCCAGGTACCCCTTCAGGGACGGCTCCTTCCCCCTCTCCCACCATCCGGCCTCCTTGAGCCTCCTGGCCAAGGCCCAGACCAGCAGAAAGGCCACGCCGACCCCGGCGAGCTCGGAGAAGGGATATCTGTTCTCCTTGCGTTTGGGGTTTATCACGGCCCAAGCCGGTGGGAGCCTGTCCGGGACCTCGTGATGGTCAGTGACGATCACATCCATGCCCATTTGGGCCGCACATCTGATTGCCTCCACGTCCGAGATACCGCAGTCCACGGTGACGACCAGGCCCAGCCCATCGCCCCTGGCCCTCTGGAGCAGGGGCAGATGGAGCCCGTATCCGTGCTGGACTCGGTGGGGGATCATCCACTTCGCCCTCGCACCCACTTCCCTGAGAAACGACAGGAGGAGGGCCACGGAGGTTACCCCGTCTGCGTCGTAATCTCCGTAGATCAGGATGGGGGTCCCGCCTCGGATGGCCGCCAGTATCCTCTCCACTGCCCTATCCATGTCTGCCAGGCCCTCCGGCGGATGCAGGTCTTTGAGGTATGGCGTCAAGAACCTCCGGGCGCTCTCGGCCTGATCCACGCCTCTGTTCACCAGTACCCGAGCCACCTCGGTGGGGATCCCCGTGGCCTTGCCCAGTGCCTCCACCCGCGAAGGGTCTGCCTCCCTGACTATCCATCGTCGCACAGACGAAACCGTCCTTGCTCGCGCCAAGATTACCCCCAAAGACCAAGGCGATCGAGGAACTCCACTGCCCACCCCGAGTCAGGCCAAAAGAAGAAAGGGCCCTCCCTGCACGGGACAGGCCCTTTCAGGACGACAACGGATCCGAATTCCATCACTCATGCGGGAAGATGTGTTTCTTCTTCCTGGAGTCTATGGTGTAAAGGACCCGATAGTTCTCGCGGAGCCGACCCTCCAGCTCATCCAACCTGGTTCTGTCGATGTCCTTGGCCCGAATATACACCCTACGGCAACCCTCCCTGGCGTTCTCGTAGGAGGTCAGGATGGCCGCCATGCGCCCGCCGTACTCCCTGATGACGTCGGCCACCTCCTTTATGGAGCCGGAGCGGTCCTCGAGTTCGAAGGCGAACTGGATGCCCCCCCTGAAGATCCCGGTCAGGCTCACCAGGACCTTGAAGATGTCGGTATTGGTGATGATCCCCACCAGCTTTTCCTTCTCGTCCAGGACTGGGAGGCAGGAGATCCTCCTCCTGAGCATCACCACCGCCGCCTCCTCCACAGTGTCATCGTCTCGTATGGTTATCGGCTCCTTGGTCATGATCTCTCGTACCTTGACCCGCGCCAAGAGATACATGAGCTCGTGCACGTCCAAAGTGGTGGCCGAGGAGGCGGAGGCCGCCTTCAGGTCGTGCTCTGTGAGGATCCCCACCAGCTTTCCGCCCCTCATGACGGGGAGCCTGCGGATCTTGTTCTCCTTCATGACGTGTTCTGCATCGAGCATAGAGGTGTCCGGTTCCACTGTGATGGGGTCGCGAGTCATCCAGTTCCTGATAAGCATGGGGGCCTCCTTTTGCCTGGGGTTCTTTGGGACTGTCTCACCCCCCTGGGGGGCTGATCCGTTCTCAAGCCGTCTCCATCACGGTCCCTCCAAGTACTCCCTGAGGGACTTCGACCTGTAGTGCCCACCCCCGATGTACCTCAGTACCCTGCTGAAGTCATCGGGTCCGAGATAACCTGGCAGGGAGGAGATGGCCTTCCCGTCAGGGGTCAGGAACCAAGACGTGGGGAATCCGCGCACCATGTACTTGCGAACCAGTTGCGGGGCCTTTTCCCCTCTTATGCGAACCGAGACGAAGTTCTCCTTCAGGTATTCCACCACCCCCCGCGCCACCAAGGTCTGGCCATCCATCTTCCGGCAGTACGTGCAGTTGTCTATGAAGAAGTAGAGGAAGACGGGCCTTCCGCTCTTCTGGGCATCCCTCAAGGCCTCGTCGTAGTCCTTCCACGGGATCCCACTGTCCTGCGCCCATGCCGAGGAGGCCCATGACATGGCCAAGGCGCACAGGCAGGCCCCCAATACCTTTCTCCCAGCCTTTGTCCCCATGCATGCTCCCCAAAAAGGCTTGAGCGTCCACCGCCGCCCTTTCACGAGGCTCAGGAGAAACCTGTACGGGAGGACCCGCACCCGCTACCTGCAGAGCTCAGGGACGAACCAGACGAACCGTGAGCCCTTGCGAACACCGAGAGGAGCTTCTCCACACCCGGCCTAGAACACCTGGGACAGCGAAGCTCCGAAGACCAGTCCTGGCCCATCACCAAGGACTCGAATTCATGCCCACACGCCGGACACCTGAACTCGAAGATCGGCACTCAAATCCCCCCTTCCAGCTCAAGCTTTGCTTCATTCTATGTGTGCAAGGGGCCATTGTCAACGCCGGCACATCCCAGCTCCCACCGACCGGACCAGCGGTGCCTCACCAGGTGCGAGGGGAGGTCGAATACGTGTCTCGCACCGAGCTCAACCGGCCATGAACCAGGGACGACCTACCAAAGGGCTTCAGAACTGGAAGCGCACCGAGAAGACCACCTGACGGGCCGGACTCCCTTTTTCCTCCACCAACTCCTGGGTCCTCAGGCGAAACGGCTGGTCCATGAGATTCAGAGCAGCCACCCTGATGAGCCATCGCCTGCCGTGGAGGTACTTCTCCAGAACGGCATCCGTCCAGAAGGCCTCCTCTTGTCTTCCGTACCTGCCCAGTTCCCCACGCTGGATCACCCCGGTACCCCTGAGGAGGACCCGCCACCCTGTCTCGTGGATCCACCGCAGCTCGGCCACCCCTCGATGCTCCACCCATGACTCCCCCTTCCAGATCCCAGGGGGGGCATCCACACCCTCCCAGTGGAGGTGCTTGAAGTCGTATCGAGTCACCAGGGACAGAGAAGGCATGGGGAGGAACTCCATCTCGGCGCTCACTCCCTCTTTCCTCAGGTCCCGTGCCTGGAACACTGGCCTCGTGGGTCTCTCCTCCCAGACCCTGTGGATCCTCATGTTACCGCCCAGGTGGCTGAAGACCGACCCGCCCCAGTCGCGGTCCCACCCCAACCTCAGCTCACGGTTCCACGACCCTGGGGCAGCATCCTCCCCGAGGGGAAAGCCAACTGTCTCCACGGGCTGCAGCCCTTCCAGGACAGTGTACGGGGGCTCGACGTACTCCATGAGGCCGAGACGGAGGGTATCGCTTCGGGACACTGACCATATGGCCCCCAACCTGGGGCAAAAGTGGATGCGTTTCTCGGCCTCTGAGGAGTAGATGGGTGGGCTGGTCCCCATCCGGGACCATTGGATGTGCAATGCACCCTCGAGGAAGAGCCGAGGGGTCACCTTCAGGATGTCCCCTGCGTGGAGATCCATGAACGCCGGGGGAAGACGCGTCTCCTCCCGTATCGCCAGACTTCCCAGGAGACCGCCCGGGCCGTGGATCGTGACCAGGTCCTCCTTCCTGAGGGTCTCCTCTCCCCATACCCCGTGGATCCCCCACTCCCACCTGTGTCCCCCGGTGCGCCCCATTCGGATCAAGCCCGCCTGCAAACTCCTCGCGCCCGAGCTCCAGTTCAAGTCCTGTCTCAAGGAGATCCCGGGCCCCAATGGGGCCTGCACCAGGTCCTCCAATTCGCCCCTGGCCGTGTGCCATTGGGTATAGAGGAGGAGTTCCTCCCTGGGGTCGAGATGCCACCTGTATCCGAGCCCCACATCCCTCATGGTGCCCGTCTGGTGGAGGAATGGGTCCTGGACCCAGTCCGCATCAGCATCCCCCTGGTGGTCCCCCTGCGCCCAACGCAACCACTCCCCGTGAAGCAGAAGCTCGTGTCCATGGGCGATCCTCGCCTTCAGGTCCAAGAATGCATCCAGGTCCCTTTCCCCGTGGTTCTGTTCATGAAACCCCTTGGTCTGGTATCCGTGGAGGAGCACGGTCCCGGTGAGAGACCCGGTCCCCCCGTGCAGCAAGATGTCCCCCACGCGGGTCTCATGCTCCCCCACCCCCGCCTCCAGCTCCCCGCGCACACGGGGGGCCTCCAAGAGCATGGTGTAGTCGTGAAATGAGTCGAAGCTGTTGGCATTCACGGGCATGAGCAACCTGGCCCTGAGCATCTCCCTGATCCCTGCCCTGGTCTTACCCCCCTCCAAGAAGGTGGAGGCGAGGAACAGATGTGCCCCGCTGTTGGCCGGGTCGTCTCGCGATGAGAGCAGGGCCCTTTGCCTGGCTCGCGCCAGATGCCCCATGTCCCGGTAGGCCTCGGCCAAGCTCACGTTGCGCACTGCCCGATCTTGATCCAAGAGGAACCGGGAGCGATACACGCACCGGCCATCGTTCTTCTCTATGGAGCTCTCCAAGGCGCGTATCGCCTCCCCTGGCCTGTGCAGGTCTCGCAGGATCATGGCCCTGTACAGATCCGGCGTGGGATCCATAGGGTCCAGGGCCTGGGCCCGGCTCAGGGCGGCCAAGGCGTCGGCGTGCCGCCCCAGTTGGTGGAGGGCCTTGGCCAGGTAGCTTTGGGGCAAGGAGGTATAGGGGGCCAGGAGTGTGGCGCTGAGAAAGGCCTCCAGGGCATCCCGACTCCGCCCCCCCCTCATATGATGGATCCCGAGGCCCATGAAGGCCTCTGCCATCCCTGGTTCCTCATCGAGGGCTGCCAGAAATGCCCTCTCAGCCTCCAGGCCCTCCCCCCTGGCAAGGTGGATGAACCCTCGGAGGACTGAGACATGGGCGCTCTCGGGATACAATGGCCCGATCTCTTTCAAGAGCTTCAGGGCCTCCTCCTCCATCTCCATGCCCATGAGGATCTCGGCACGTTGGATCAGGGCAGGCAGGAGGATTGGGTCCTGGGCAAGGGATGCATGGAGTGCCCTCAAGGCCCCTTCCAGGTCCCCACGGGACCTGAGGAGCCATCCTTGGAGCATCAGGGCCGAAGGGGAAGAAGGGCTTGAGGAAAGGGCCTTGCGCGCCCAATCCCAGGCCTCGTCCATGCGGTTCCAGACCATGGAGATCAAGCCCATCTGGACGTGAGCCAATGGGGAATAGGGGTGTGCCTCGAGGACACCTCGCAAGAGCGGGACAGCTTGGGTCGATCGCCCCTGGCCTAGCAGGGCGACCCCCCGGAGGGACAGGATCTCTGGGCAGGACCCTGACCATTCCGATGCCTCTGTGAGGATGGCCTCCGCCTCGCCCCAGCGGCCCCACTGGATCAAGGCGATGGCATGTCCGAGCCGCGTGGCTGGATTATCCCTCGGGGCCCGATTCAACCTCTCCATGGCCCGGTCCCTCAGTCCCATGTCGAGGTCCACCCAACCGATCATCAGCTCCTTGTAAGGGCCCTCGGGCAGTGCGATGCAGAGGTCCAAGGCCTCCCGGACCGCACCCTTGTCCCGCAGGACCGCGGCCTCCATGTGGGAGGGATATCCCTCCATGAAGGGGGCGATGGGGATATCCCTCGAGCTCACCCAGATGGGGTATCGCAGGATCCACTGGACGGTCTCCAGGGGCCTCATGAGGATGGCCCTCTTGCTCGGGGGTTGACTGAGGCCCATGGCAGCCTCCTCCATCTCCGCCAGCTCCATGGACCGCAACGGGTGCCGTATGATGACCCTGCCGGAGAGCACCCAGACCAGGGCGTCGCCCGAGGCCTCGACCCGGATCCCAAGGTCAGTGCCCCGCACCCCCACTATGGCATTGGACACCTCCCACAGCATCTCCGAGGAGGAGCGGACCCATACCTCCCCCAGCACCAGACGCATGAGACTCCTCAGACCCCTGCGCAGGGAGACCCTCGACACCCCGGATGAGAGGCTACCTGACGGAACCACCTCCTTCACCACCAGAGAAGACCCCCCGTTGAGATGGATCAGGCTCTCGTCCGACAGGATGATCCCCGCGCGCGACCCCTCCGGGGTTTCGAGACGGTCGCCTTGCTGCAAGGGCATCCCGGCCTGTCCCTGTATCCGATCGTGTCCCTGGCCCCGGAGGACCCACAGGACCCCTCGCACGAAGACCACCCTCCCCGCTGTCTCCTGCGCGAGGCCCAATGGTGTCAGCAGGCAGATTAGCATGATCCCCATCAAGGGGCCTGTGATGAT
>CAZOXN010000150.1:0-6408 GCA_964583655.1 uncultured Desulfarculaceae bacterium
GGAGAGGTACTGCCCTGCAAAGGAAAGATCGCTGTCCTCCCCGATGGCGCTGCTCCTCATGGCCAAGGGCCTTCCCTTTCCCATGGCCTCGTACGCGCCGCGGATGGCCTCCTCCAAAGGAGGGGGGACGGCTGCCGAGATGATCAGCCTCTGGATCTCCTCGCTAGCGGCGGCTATGGACTCCAGACTCCGGGGATCCATCTCTGTCTTCTTCTTGTTTATCTCGTCCACCAGGTCGTTGTGGGCGAGGAAGGCCTCGTAGGCGGCCGTGGTGATGGCGAATCCGTCCGGAATGGGAAGCCCCACCGCATTTCGCACCTCCCCGAGGTTGGCGCTCTTGCCGCCGACCCCATCCACCATCTCCTTGTGGATGCGGGAGTAAGGCAGCACCCATTCCTTGACAGGGGCCTCCTTCCTCCTGCCCAGTTCCTCCTTGATCTTGGAGTTGATCTCCTCGAGGACCTGGTACAGGGCCGGGTATCTCTGGCTGGAGAGGGCGTTTAGGCTCTTGATCATCCGGAGGGTATGAAAGACGCTCCGGGCGGCCTGGGATCTCACATAGGCCATACCGAAGACCTGATGACCTCGGAGCTTTTCCTCGATATCGGCGATGATGTCCAGGTTCTCCGAATTGGACCCCAGCAATTCCTTGAAACAGCCATACTTGAACCGGAAGAGCTCGGCCAGGTCCTCCTGTGAGGGTTTGGTCTTGTTGCCCCTCTTCCCCAAGGATATCTTGAATCCCTTGAACATGTCTCTCCGTGCGGGATCCGAATCCGGCAAGGCCTTGGGCTATCTCGCAGAATCGGGCAATCTCGCCAGGTGATAGCGCGTTGCCGGACCTTTGCCGACTTTCCTCAGGACCCCCTTCTTCACCAAGTCGTGAAGGTCATACACGGCCGTGCGCGAGGGCAGGTCGTTTCCCACGATCCTCTGGTACTCCACGCGGGTGATCCCGCCGTTCTGGATGATGAAGGGCAAGGCCTTCCTCTGCCTCTGATTGACCTCGATTTCCTCCCTTGTCCCCTCGGGCCTCGAGGGCAGATCCACAGGCCCTCGAAGGGGCGTCTGAGGGGCCTCTTTCTTGGGCGGACGGGGTTGCTCCTCGCCCCCCAATCTGATGTCCTCTGCATGGATCATGCCCCCGGTGACCATGGCCACAGTCCGGGTGACGCAATTCATGAGTTCCCTCACGTTGCCTGGCCATCCATAGGAGGCGAGCTTCTCGAGGGCGCCTCGGCTCAGGGCCATCCCGTCCTTGTTCATGAGGCGGCAGGCCTGCTTGAGGAAGTAGTCCACGAGGACCGGGATGCTCTCCTTGTGGTCCCGCAAGGCAGGGGTCCGTATGGTGAGGACCTCCAACCTGTAGTACAGGTCTTCCCGGAACAGCCCCCTCTCCATATGCCCCCTGAGATCCACGTTGGTGGCAGCGATGACCCTCACGTCCACGTCAGTCTCTTGGTCGCTGCCCAGGGGCTTGATCTTCCTCATGGAGATGGCCCTCAAGAGGGATTGCTGCACCCTCAGGGACGCGCTTCCGATCTCGTCCAGGAAGAGTGTGCCTCCGTGGGCCGCCAGGAACGCCCCTTTTCGCTCCGCCCTGGCCTCGGTGAAGGCGCCCTTGACGTGTCCGAACAGCGAGTCCAGGAGCAAGTTCTCGTCCAAGGCACCGCAATTGATGGACACGAACGGACCGGATGAGCGCCTGCTGTGCTTGTGTATGGCCTCTGCCACCAACTGCTTTCCGGTGCCGGTCTCCCCGATGATGAGGACGTCGGCATCCACCGAGGCCGCCTTGAGGACATCTGACTTGAGGGCATCGATGACGGGGCCTACGCCGACGATCTCTTCGAGCTCGTGGGTCTGTAGGTGCCTCCTGAGGCTCTCGATCTCTTCCTCCAAGCGGACCTTCTCCCTTTGACGCTCCGTCTCTATCTTCTCGTCCCGGATTCGGATCTCCTCCATCTGATGCCTCAAGGTGGCGATCATGTCGTTGACCGCCCTCCTGAGGACGCTCGTCTCCTGGTCCTGGTCCGGAAGGACGATCTCCTGCAGCTCGCCCGTCTGCTGGATCCGGCTCACAGCCGCTGCTATCTCCAGTGTCGGCCTGGTGATCACGCGGCTCAGGCCGAAGATCAGTAGCGAGATGACCACAGTGGTCAAGAGGGTCACGACGAACATGACATCGATCTGCCTGTACCCGGCCCACAAGGTGAGCCTGCTTCTGTCCGCGAAGGCCACCCCCCAGAGGACGGCGGGCTCCCTCTCCGGGGAGGTCTCCAGACGCACCGGGGCGTACCCCAGGAAGTAATGGTTTGTCCAGGATTCGTGGTATCTCTCCTTGTCGGTGGCCCTGATGACTCCGTGGCGCCCCTGGCGAACGTCCCTCACCATGCCCCAGTAAGCCTCGTGGTCTGTGTGCGGTCTGAAGGCGGACTCCAGGCCAGGTTTCCCAAAGGTGCCTGAGAAGCCAGCCCTGGCCACCTGGGCAGATAGCTGTCTCCCTTGATCCTCAGCCCCCTCTGATTGAAAGAGTATCCACCCGTCTCTGTCGAAGAGGTAGCTGTACCTGACCTCCGGGCTGCGCACATAGGCATAGATAGGGGACCGCGGGGAATTGAACAGGGAGAGTATCTCTCGGAGCCGGAGCAGATCGATGGAGAGCAAGACCACCCCCTTGGCCGAATCGCCTCCCCCGTAATAAGGCATGACCAGGCGGATCACCTTGGCCGATCTCACTTGGGCCCCACCGCCATCGCCGGAAAGGGGATGGATGGCCTCCACGATGTCGGATACCCAGATCTCGTTCTTCTTGAGCTGGTCGAGCTTGTCCAGCAAGAGCAAAGGGTTGGGCCTGATCTGAGTGATGGCGGCAGGGTCCATGACCGTGACCCCATCGCCCAGACAGGAGACGAATATATGGTTGGTGCCCTCTTTGGAGACATAGGCCAGTTCCGGATAAGGGGCCCCCCTCAAGTCCTTGCAGAGCTCCGCGTATCGGCGCAGCACCGTCTTCCTCATGGGCCCCAGCGCCATGGCCTGGAGGTCGTCCTTGCACTGCCTCAGGAAGATCTCCACCTCGTGGGACATGGCCAGGGTCTGGATCTGGACGTTCCTGTCTATGGACTCCTGGAGGAATTGTTTGGAGAACCAATGGGTCAGGTAACCGGTCAAGACTAGGATCAGGACCACCGGGGGTATGAAGGTCAGGGAGAGCTTGGAGCTGATCCTCAGGTTCCTGAATCCTGCCCCGGTGCCCCAGGCCGGAAACGGATTGTACTCGCTCTTAAGAAGACGCATGGCCCTGGCCTTTCATCGTGGATCCCCCCTGCCTTCTTTGTAGAGGCTTCCGAGGAGGTCTGCGGGACTTCACCAAGACTTGGTACGGATTTTCGTAACAGCATTATACAACGGAGGGAGGCGAAATGCAGCAAGATCTCGCAAAAGGGCGATACCTCCGGAGGGCAACCATTGGCAAACAACGAGGGGCGAGGGATCACTCAGTTCGCCGTCGTCAGGAGAACAGCCAAGGGGGAAGACAGATGAGATCACTGCGAAGGGAAAGGAGGTTTTTCATGAAGAGGTATGTCGGCAGATGTGCTGCCCTATGGGGCCTGGCCTGGCTCTCCCTACCAGGGTGGGTCTGGGCCGCTGGGGAGAAGGCCACGAACCTAGTGGTCGTGGCCGACACCCGCAGGGTCTCAGGGGTCATGAAGTATTTCGCCAACCTCTACAACACCAACCCATGGCTCTTCGCGGTGTGGGCCGTGGTGCTCACGGCCCTTTGGGGCGGGATACTGGGATTCATCATGGATCGCATCATGCTGAAGACAGGACTGGACCTCAAGTCCAGGAAGATCGTGGAACATTGAGGCTCGCACGCGGGAGGTGGCGATGGACTGGCTCTACATGTACATGCCCATAGCAGGGGTGAAGATCTTCTGGCCAGGCTTGGTCCTGATCGGATTCTCGGTGGGTACAATAGGTGGATTTTTTGGCATGGGAGGCGCCTGGATGGTCACCCCAGGGCTCAACATCCTCGGGTTCCCCATGGCCTTCGCCATAGGCACGGACATGGCCCACATAGCCGGCAAGTCAATGATATCCACCATGCGCCATTCAAAGTTCGGCAATGTGGACTATAAGCTCGGTTTCATCATGTTCCTCGGGACCTTCGTGGGCATAGAGTGCGGGGCCCAGATGGTGATGTATTTGGAGCGGCTGGGTCAGGTCGAGTCGGTAGTCAGATGGGTCTACGTGGCGTTCCTGGCCCTCATCGCATGGATGGTCTTCTACGATTACGCCAAGGCCGTGGGAAAGAAGAGGGCCGGGGTGGAGGTGGGCGAGTCAGGGGCAACGGGCATCACATGGTACGAGAGCCTTCACAAGATCAAGATACCGCCCATGATGTACTTCAAGACCGCGGGTTTCACCTGTTCGGCGTGGCTCCCCATGGGGGTGAGCTTCATCACCGGGGTCCTGGCCGGGTTTCTCGGGATCGGGGGAGGGCTATTTCGGATGCCCGCCCTGGTCTACCTCATCGGCTGCCCAACACACATCGCCGTGGGCACTGACCTCTTCGAGGTGATGATCTCGGGCCTGTACGGGGCGTTCACCTACTCACTGAAAGGCCGCATAGAGCTCGTGGCCGTGTTCGTCATGCTCACCGGCGCGGCCATAGGGGCGCAGATCGGGACCGTGGCCACAAAGTATGCTAAGGGGTATGGGATCCGTCTGGCCTTTGGGCTCTGTGTAGTGGCCTGCATGATCTCCATCATCCTGAAACAGTTCAAGTATTCCAACTCCTCGGCGGTCCTGATCCTCGGGACCATATCCATCATGTGCATCTACATCACGGTGGTCATGCTCAAGGGGGCCGCGGCCGAGCTGCGGGACAAGAGGGCGAGCAGCGGTGCACTGGGCAACATGGTGTGATCATGAAGAGAGGATCCGGAGGAATCGAGATGAAAGGAAAGCTCATTTTCTCCCTCGCGGCCATGGCGTTGATGGTTTCTCTGGCTTCACTGGCTGTGGCGGCCGAGGTCGCCCAGGGCAGGTGTCTGGAGTTCGACAAGGACAAGATGCGGGTCGTCATCGAGGAGTACGACACCGACTTCGGCCCTGACCACCCTTACGGGCGACCCACGCAGGCCAAGTCTGCCTACGATCTGGGCAGGGCCCAGCTCGGCATCCTGCCCAAACCCGGTGACATCCTGAGGATCGCATACGAGGTCAAGGGGACGGAGCGGGTGGCCATCAAGGTCATGAACGTGTCGCAGCAGGACCTGATGAAGAAGTAGCAGGCCTTCACTGGGCAGCGGAGGAAAGACTTGGACGCACAACGGGACGGTCGTGTGGGTTTGAACGCCAAGCAGAGAGTCGTCGTGATCCTGGCCAACATCCTGATCCTGGCGGAGCTCACATGGAGCATATACCTGGGGAGCCAGGACCCCGAGGAGATGACCGTCATCTTCCTCAGGAGCTTCATACCGATGGTCATCGGGACCGTCTTGCTGGCCAGGGCGCTCACGAGGAGGATGGGGGCCAGGTAGCCCCCCTGTCTTCCCCCAGTGGAGACCTCGGGCTGGGAGCCATCACTTTGTGTGACCGATTGCCCGGAGGGGCTTTGGCGGAGGCGAGGTCCATGGAGAGGCCACGGGTGCTGATGGTGGACGATGAGGTGGACTACCTCGAGGCCATGGTCAAGGTCCTGAGGAAGAGGGGCGTCAATGTGGTGGGGGCGGAAAGCGGCGAGAGGGCCATGGAGATCCTGGAAAGGGAGCCCATGGACGTCACGCTGCTGGACAACAAGATGCCCGGGATGAGCGGGATGGAGGCCCTCAAGCAGATGAAGAGAAAATGGCCTTTGATGGAGGTCATCATGCTCACCGCCTTGGGTTCAGTGGAGTCGGGGATCGAGGGGATGCAGATGGGGGCCTTCGACTACGTGATGAAACCCGCGAACATAGACGATCTTGTGGAGAAGATCCGCCAGGCCTTCGAGAGGAGGTTGCTCCTGGAGGCCAAGACGGGGTAAACTACCCCGCGTGAGTGCGGCCGAGGCCGGCACTCATGACATCGCCGCGCGCCTCCGTGCAGGCGGCGTCATTTTTGGGCAGGTGACCGGCCATGCCAGGCCCCATCCGAGTGCTCCTCACCGACGACGAAGAGATATACGTGGAATCCCTGGCCAGGGTCCTCAGGAATCGCGGACTCGAGGTAGGCACCGCTTGCGACGGTCCATCGGCCTTGGAGGCCTTGGCCAGGGAGGAGTTCGATGTGGTAGTCCTGGACCTTCGGATGCCGGGGATGGATGGACTTGCGACACTGGAAGAAATCCGCCGGCGGGACAAGTCCACGCCGGTGCTCCTGTTGACCGGCCACATGGATTTGGAGAGGGTCTCCATG
>CAZOXN010000151.1:0-6396 GCA_964583655.1 uncultured Desulfarculaceae bacterium
ACAATGCATGGGTTTGCCGGGGAGAGGGGAGCAGGTGAGTGGGAGAGGGCCCCGGTGAGGAAAAGGGAACGGGTTCAGCATTGACAGCCGGGTGCTTGCCACGGAGGACTCTCGCCTTCTCCAGCGGCAACATCACCTGAGGTGACGTTCATCAGCGGGCTCCTGGGTCGCCGAGGCCGGCCCGAGAAAGGAGGGCCCAGGTCCAGGAGAGATGGGGAAAGTGACATGAGGTACGCAGAGAGTGGATTCAACTTGGAGATCGACCTGTCCCGGGGGAGCATTGAACGCGTGGCTACCGATCCGAGGTGGACGGAGCTTCATCTGGGGGGCCTCGGGACCAACGCGAGGATATTGTGGGACAGGGTGCCCCCCGAGGTCGACCCCCTGTCTCCTGACAATCTGCTGATATTCAGCACGGGTCTCCTTGGCGGCACGCCCGCCCCGGGGGCCAATCGCACCATCGTCTCCACCGTCTCTCCGCAGACCCTGTTGGTGGCATACTCCATGATGGGTGGCTTCTTCGCGCCGGAACTGAAGTACGCCGGTTACGACAAGGTCATCATCAGGGGGAGCTCTCCGAGCCTCGTATACCTCTGGATAAACAATGACAAGGTGGAGATTCGCGACGCGAGCCATCTCAGTGGCAAAGGCGTTCTCGAGACAGCAGAGTTGATCAGACAGGAGCTGAATGAGCCCAGGGCGCAGGTGGCATCCGTCGGACTGGCCGGGGAAAACAGGGTCTACTTCGCCTCCATCGAGCATGGCAGATCCAGTGCCAGTCGAGGGGGGATAGGCGCCGTGATGGGGGCCAAGGGGCTGAAGGCCATAGCTGTCCGCGGGACCAAGGACATAAGCGTGGCCAGACCGGGCGAGTTCATGGAGCTCTGCAACGAGGTGATGAGGTACATAGAGCACAGGGCAGCCAACCCCATCAAGGGGGTGCCCCCGATTCTCGCCGGACTGGGCTCGCCCCAGGAGATGGCCATACACGATGAGCAGTGGCACACCACCAGCTTCAGCTGGGGGAACGCGAGGTTCAGGAGGAAGGACTTCTGGACCAAGGAGACAGAGGAGGTGTGGAAGAGGAGCCAGGAAAGGGCGGTGACTCGGCTGATCAGTTGTTACAACTGTCCCATGAAATGCGGTGCCATAGTCTCCTACCCTGCGCTGGGTGTCTCGCGTTACATGATGAAGTGCTACTCCAAGCTCACCTACGTGATGGCGGCCATGGAGGACGACCTGGAGTTCGGTTTCAAGATCGCCGGGATCGCTCAGGAGTACGGGGTGGACGGGTACACGACCCCGCAGGTGATGGCCTTTGCTATCGAGCTCTACCAGGCAGGCATCCTGACGGAAGACGACCTGCCCGGTTTCCCGACGGATAACAAAGAGAGGTTTTACTGGCTCCTGGAAAGGATCGTCAGACGGGAAGGAATAGGGGATATCCTGGCCAACGGCGTCTATTGGGCAGCACGTCAGATCGGCAAGGGGGCAGAGGCCTACGACCACAATACCATAAAGAGGCACGAGCAGATCCCCATCAAGTTGGGGGTCCTCAATCCCCTGTATTTCATCATGTGGGCCACAGGAGAGAAGGCCAATATCACACAGATCGAAGGGCAGCTCCCCCAGGCGCCATTCCCCAGCAAGGAGCTCAGGGAAGAATTCGTGAGTGACTGGATCCAGGTCCCCAAAGGCAAGGAAGAGAGATTCAAGAGGTTCATACTGGAGTGGGGCGATCCGGGCACCGAGTTTCCGAAGTATCCGCCCATCGATCTCGCCTGTGAACTGGTGGAGTGGCAGGAGACCATGCACTACATAGACGACGCCACTGGGATCTGTGCCGGGCTGTCATCATTCCCCATCAAGCCCCCTTACCACATTCACAACCTTCCGCGCATTATCTCCTCTGGGACAGGGATCGACATAGACGAAGATGGGCTCTGGGAGATAGCCAGGAGGAACAGGAACCTGCTCAGGGCGGTCAATGTGAGGAGGGGCTTGAGGAGAAAGGACGAGCGTCCCCCCGAGGATCACTGGAAGAAGAGATTCCCGGAGCTGGAGGCCAAGCTCCTCGATCAGTACTATGAATTCAAGGGCTGGAACAAAGACGGAGTCCCCACGAGACAGACCTTGGACAAACTGGGTCTGAGCTATGTGGGAGAGGACCTGATGAAGAGGGGGATCCTGAGCGATGGTCCAGGCCCTGCCCATGGGACGGACCCTCGGGGAACAAGGGTTGAGGCGGAGGAGAAGGGAAGGTGAAGGGGAAGAAGGTGGTCAAGAGGATAAGGATAGATGTGGACAAGTGCAACGGCTGCAGGGCCTGTGAGATGATCTGCTCCGCCTTTCATGCTGCGCCGAGGTACAGTGGAAACAACCCTGGGAGGGCCCGCATCCGGGTGATCCATGAGCCCTTGAAGGACATTTACGTCCCTGTGTACGCCGGCGAGTACACCGCAGCGGAATGCGCGGGGAGGGACAAGTACGTCATCGATGGGAAGGAATACGAGGAGTGCGCCTTTTGCAGGGCCTCATGTCCCTCTAGGGAGGCATTCAAGGAGCCCGATTCAGGTCTCCCCTTGAAGTGCGATATGTGTGAGGACGACCCGCCGCAGGAGAAGCCGCTGTGCGTGCAGTGGTGCCTGAACGACGCCCTCACTTACGAGGAGATAGAGGAGGAGGTAGAGGGGGAGGAGGCGAAGCTGGACGAGATGGAGCTTGGCCTGGAATCCCTGATCGACAAGTACGGGTTGCAGAAGGTGGTCGATGCCGTGTCGCGAATGGCCAAGAAGGGATAGGACTTCCGATCTGGAGAATAGCGGTGGGAAGGAATGTCGAGACCGTAGCACCATTCAAGGAGATCATAGAAGTCATAAAGACCAGCGGCGGGGACGCCTTCAAGCTGTGCTACCAATGTGGCCTGTGCGACACGCTCTGCCCCTGGAACAGGGTCAGGGACTTCAGCATGCGCAGGATAGTCCGACAGGCCACCTTCGGTCTCACCGAGATAGAAAACGAGGAGATCTGGCGCTGCACCACCTGCGGGAGGTGCCCGCAACAGTGCCCCAGGGGGGTCAAGATAATAGAGGCAGGGGTCTCCTTGCGCAGGATCGCCACTGAATACGGGGTCTTCCCGGGACCTGTCCGTCCCATTCGCACAGTGAGGGCGAGTCTCCTGGGCGAAGGCAATCCGTTGAGCCAGCAGCGCCAGGCTAGGGCCCAATGGGCCCAGGACCTTTCCGTGAAGGCCTACGCGGAAGGGACAGAGCTGCTTTATTTCCCTGGCTGCTACCTCAGCTACGACCCGCGATTGAAGAGGGTGGCCAAGGCCACGGCCGGTATCCTCACTGCTGCGGGGGTCGATTTCGGAATTCTGGGGACCATGGAGAACTGCTGCGGAGAGAGCATAAGGAAGACAGGCGACGAGGAGCTGTTCAGGCGTCTGGCCAGGGAGAACATAAAGACGTTCATCGACAATGGGGTGAAGAGGATCCTGGTCTCCTCCCCTCACTGCTACCACACCTTCAAGAACGAATATCCGGAGTTCATGGTGAACTTCGAGGTCGTCCACGTCTCCCAGTACCTGAGCCAGCTCATGGAGGAAGGGCGGCTCCCTCTCACGGGTCGTTACGAAAAGAGGGTGACCTATCATGACCCGTGTTACCTGGGGCGGCACAATGGCGTATACGAGGAGCCCAGGGACGTCCTCAAGAGGATACCCGGTCTGGAGCTCGTGGAGATGGCGGAGTCGCGCGCCGAGAGCCTCTGCTGTGGCGGGGGAGGTGGAAGGATCTGGATGGAGACGCCCAAGGGGGAGAGGTTCTCTGATCTGAGGCTATCTCAGGCCGTGGAGGCGCGGGCCGAGGTGCTGGTGACGTGCTGCCCGTACTGCATCACCAATTTCGAGGACAGCCGGTTGAACCTGGAGGGTGGGAAGGCATTGGAGGTCAGGGATATCACCGAGGTCATCCAGGAAGTGATCTAGGGTTTGCTGGCCGAGTGCGTTTTCGGGCCTCCGACAGAAGCGAGGATCTGCAGTGGCGAAGAAAGAGGCGACTGAAGGGCGTGCCACCTCGGGCGTGGATTTCGCGGACGTGATGGTAGTGGGAGGTGGGATCAGTGGCATCCAGGCCGCCCTCGATCTGGCTGGCTCTGGCTACAGGGTCTATCTGGTAGAGAAGTCGCCCGCTATCGGCGGCAAGATGGCCCAGCTCGACAAGACGTTTCCCACCAACGACTGCTCCATGTGCATCGAGTCCCCCAAGTTCATCGAGTGTGCCAGGCATCCCAACATAGAGATCATGACCTATACAGAGGTCGAGAGGGTGGAAGGGGAGGCAGGGGACTTCACGGTCACGCTGACCAAGAAGCCGAGGTACATAATAGAGGAAAGATGCACTGGCTGTACCACATGCGTCGAATACTGCCCGGTCAAGGTGCAAGACCCGTTCAACCAAGACCTGTCCTCCAACAAGGCCATCCACATATATTTCTCTCAGGCCGTTCCCCTGGTGACCTACATAGACGAGAACTGCCTTTACCTCAGGGAGAGGAAGTGCAACATCTGCCTGGGCGTATGCAAGAACGACGCCATAGATTTCGGCCAGCGGCCAGAGAAGATGGAGGTGAAGGTCGGGGCGGTTGTCCTCTCCCTGGGTTACGAGGTCTTCGACCCGGGCAGACGGGGCGACTACGGGTACGGGCGGATGGAAAACGTGGTCACCAGTCTCGACTTCGAACGACTGCTCTGCTCCACCGGGCCGTACGAGGGAGAGATAAGGAGGCCATCCGATGGGAAACACCCGAAGAAGATCGCCTGGATTCACTGTGTTGGCTCTAGACAAGTGACACCAGGCGGCAACAGCTACTGCTCGGCGGTTTGCTGCTCTTACACCCAGAAGCAGGTCATCCTGACCAAGGACCATGACGCGGAGGCTGAGTGCACCGTATTCCACAACGACATCCGTTCCTATGGAAAGGACTTCGAGCGCTTCTACCAAAGGGCTGAGAGACTCCCGGGTGTGCGTTTCATAAGGAGTTACGTCTCGGTGGGGAGGGAGATCCCCGCGAGCAAGAACGTGACCATAAAGTATGCCACGACCGACGACGGGGTGAAGGAGGAGGAATTCGAGCTGGTCGTCCTGTCCGTTGGGCTGAGCCCTCCCCCGGAGGCCCGGGAGCTGGCAGGCAAATTCGGCATCGAGCTGGATCCTCACGGTTTCTGCAAGGTCAATCCCCTGAACCCCATAGAGACCAGCCGCCCTGGGGTCTTCGTGAGCGGGGCGTTTCAGGGCCCCATGGACATCCCTGAGTCCGTGGTCACGGCCAGTGGCGCAGCTGCCCTCTGCGGGCAGGCACTCAAGTACCGCCGCGGGAAGCTGGCCACCAAGAGGGAATATCCTCCCGAGAGGGATGTCTCCGGGGAGGAGCCGAGGGTCGGTGTGTTCGTGTGTCATTGCGGGGCCAACATCGGCAGGGTAGTGAACGTCCCGTCAGTGGTGGAATACGCATCGAGACTCCCTTGTGTCTTTCATGCCCAGGAGCAACTCTTCTCCTGCTCGACGGATGCTGCCCAACAGATAGCGGACGCGATCCGAGAGAAAGGGCTCAACCGAGTGGTCGTGGCCGCCTGCACACCCAGGACCCACGAGCCCTTGTTCAGGGACACGCTCAGGGAAGGGGGTATCAACCAGTATTTCTTCGAGATGGCCAACATCAGGGAACATTGCTCCTGGGTGCATTCTCGGGAGAAGGAGGAGGCGACCCGCAAGGCCAAGGACATAGTCCGGATGTCGGTGGCCCGGGCGGCCCTCCTGGGCCCGCTACAGGAGTTCCAGCTCCCGGTGAACAAGACCGGGGTGGTGGTGGGGGGGGGCGTGGCAGGGATGACCAGTGCCCTGAGCTTGGCCGAACAGGGCTTCGAGGTCTACCTCCTGGAGAGGGGCCCGGAGCTGGGAGGGACGGCACGGCGACTCCACTACACCTTGGAAGGTGTGGACGTCCAGGGATACTTGCAGGAGCTGATACGGAAGGTCCATCGGCACCCTTTGGTGCATGTGATCACAGGGGCCGCCATCACCGATGTGTCCGGTTATGTGGGGAACTTCACCACCAGGGTCTGTTCGGGAGGGACCACTTGGGAGATAAACCATGGGGCGGTCATCATCGCCACAGGCGCAGAGGAATACAGGCCCACCGAGTACCTGTACGGAGATGACGAGAGGGTGTTGACCAACCTCGAGCTGGAGGAGAGGATCGTCAAGCGGGACGAGCGCCTCCTCAGGTCTCGGTGCCTGGTCATGATCCAATGCGTGGGTTGCAGACAGCCGGACAGAAACTACTGTGCCAGGATCTGTTGCAGTCAGGCGATAAAGAACGCGTTGAAGCTCAAGG
>CAZOXN010000152.1:0-2689 GCA_964583655.1 uncultured Desulfarculaceae bacterium
TATTCCCACCCAGTGGGGCAAGGACAGAGGATGTGGATGAAGGCCGGCTTCTTCAGTTCCTTGGCCTTCTGGAGCTTCCTGCGAAGGTCCTGGGGAAAGGCAGGGGAGGCCGTGGCCGCATACACATCCCCGTGGGCCTCCACGATCTTCATGAGATTCTTCTTTCTCTCCGACTTGCCGAAGGGGGTCGTCTTGGTCTTGGCCAGCCACGGGGTGGACCCGCTTCGCTGGACGCCTGTGTTCATGTACGCCTCGTTGTCATAACATACGTACACGATCTCGTGTCCCCGCTCCAAGGCCGCTGAGAAGGTCTGGAGGCCGATATCGAAGAGGCCCCCATCCCCACCGATCAAGAAGACCTTGATCTCCTTGCCCAGCCTCTTGAGGGCCACTTCCATGCCGCTGGCCGCTGCCCCAGCGTTGCTATAAGTGAAGAAGATATGCGGGGTGCGCCACGCGGTGATGGGAAAGATAGTGGATGCCGCGGTCAGACAACCGGCATTGTCCGTGGCCACGGTCTTCTCGTCGAAGACCTCCAGGCACGTCTTGATGGCACCCAGACTGACGCAACCCGGGCATACCGTGGTGCCCTGGGCCATGAGGGGTTCCTCCGGTTTCTTGGGTCCCAGCAACCTCTCCCCTTTTTCCACGAGGGCCACGTAATTGGGATAGCCTGTGAGGACGGATGCCCTCTCGTCGAAGACCTGTCCATGCCACTTGACGAACGGCTCAGGGGCATCGAGGGCCTCCTGGACGATGCCAGCGCAGTCCTTGGTGTTGACGTCCTTGCCGCCGATGATGTAGTTGGAGATGTGGGAAGGGCCATCGCCCAAGGAGGACTTGACCTCGACGAAGGAGATCCCACCCTTCCTTCCCGGGGTCACCGCCCTGTCTATCACAAGGACCTTTCGCGCGTGAGCCAGGATGGATGCCACTTCATCCTCTGGGAACGGCCTGAAGACCCGGATCTTGAGGAGGCCGATGGGGACACCGCGCTCCCGGTATTCGTCCACCACATCCCTCAACATGCTGACCACGGTCCCCATGCCGACTACTATCATCTCGGCATCCTCGGTGCGGTAGGCTTCCACGAGCCCCGGGTGCTCTCGACCGAAGACCCTGCCGAACTCCTCACAGGCCTTTATGATCACCTCTCGGGCGTCGTCCATTGCCCGGTACTGCTGGAACTTGAGCCCGTAGTAATGGGCGAAGGCGCCTCCGCCCTGGCTTATGGGGTAGTCGGCATCCACGAAGGCGTGTTTGGGGTCGTACTTGGGCAGATAGCGATCCACCAATTCCTGCTCCGGCACCTCCACCAGCTCGTAGCTGTGGCTGAGTCGGAATCCCTCGAGCACCACAAACGCGGGGAGCAGGATTCTGGGGTCCTCGCTCACCTTGTACGCGATGATGTGATTGTCGATGATCTCCTGATTGTTCTCGCACACGTACTGGATGACGCTCGCGTCTCTCTCGGAGAAACAGTCGGAGAAGTCGCTGAGGAGCCCTTGCGGGGAGCCGAGCTGCCTGGAGACCACTGCGAGGACCACGGGCAGGGCCATGCCCGAGGCCATCCAGAGAGGCTCCTTCATCAGGGCCAGGCCCTGGGCAGCGGTGCAGTTGAAGGTCCTGACCCCCACTGCCGCGGCCCCGGCGCAGATCAGCATTGAGCCGAGCTCGGACTCGGCGTTGACAGAATCCGCATCTATCTCCCCCTTCTCGATGAGCTCGTAGATGGCCTGCAATGCCGGGGTGTTGGGCGTTATTGGATAAGCGGACATGACCTCGACGCGGCAAAGCCTCACGGCCTGGGCGATGCTGTCGGCCCCCGAAAGGTACATCTTCATGGCAGGCCTTCCTCCCTCTTCATGGCGATGGCGCGTTTGGGGCATTCATGGGCGCATATCCCGCACCCCTTGCAGTAGTCGTAGTCGATCTCCACGGCTTTTTCCGTCAGGCGCACACAGTTCTCCGGACAGAACCAGATGCAGAGCTTGCAGCGATTGCAGATCTCCTCGTCAACGCAAGGGGTGAAGATCCGCCAGCCGCCCGTCTTCATGACCAAAGAGGTGGCGCATGCGTGTATGTGACCCCCCCTCACGTACTCGAGTTTTCCTCGGCTCATCTCTTGACCTCCTCGTAGGCGCGGCGAACGGCCAGAAGGTTCTTCTCGATCATCTCGGGTGCCACCTTCTTGCCCATGATGAACCTCGCCCCTTTCTCTATTGACTCCATGGATACGAGGCCTGTGGCGGCCACAAAGGCCCCGAGCATCACCGTGTTGGTGATGGGGGCCCCCAGGACCTCCAGGGCGATGGATGTGGCATCCAGGAAGACACACGGGTGGTCGAACTTCAACTCCGATGGGAGGTTGGCGATGATCAACCCGTCCTCGTCCAGGCCTGCCTCCACGTTCACCGCCTTGGCGACCAGGGGGTCGATGACCACCACGTAGTCTGGGTTGGTGATCATCCCCCTCTCGGCGATGGGGCGGTGGCCGATCCTGGCGTATCCCTCGATGGGGGTGCCCCGGCGTTCGATGACCACACCCTGAGAGGACTGCCCGTACTTACCTTCAAAGGTCGCTGCCATGGCCAGTATATGGGCGAAGGTCACGGCCCCCTGCCCCCCGCGACCATGGACCCGTACCCCGATCACGTGACGCCTGTCCCCCAAAGGCTCTCTCACCACG
>CAZOXN010000152.1:2699-6371 GCA_964583655.1 uncultured Desulfarculaceae bacterium
CACGAATCCACCGTCGCCCATCCCTCTATCCCCCAGTGCGGATCTCGTCGAGGTGCCTCAACCCCCCTTGACCTTGTCGCTCACGACATAGAGCGGTGCCTCACCCCTTATGAACCGCATGATGTTGTCCAAGGAGGTGACGTAGAAGTTCCTGAAGATGTCCTCGGCCGATGCCCCTCCCACATGGGGGGTCAAGACCACGTTGGGGAGCCTCCTGATCTTCGCGTCCGGGTCAGGCTCGTCGATGTGCCTGCCGTAGACATCCAGTCCAGCCCCTGCGATCACCCCTTCTTCCAAGGCCCTGACCAACGCCTCTTCATCCACGATGACCCCCCGTGCGGTATTGATGAGATAGGCGGTCTTCTTCATCGTGCGGAGCTGATCCATGCCGATGAGGTGATAGGTCTCATCCGTCAGAGGGGTGTGGATGGTGACGAAATCCGATGTCCGAAGCAGTTCCTCCAGGGAGACAGCCTTGACCGGGAAGTCCAGGTCCGAGGTGTCCCTGCGGTACGGGTCGTAGTACTGGACCCTCATCTTCAGCCCGTGGCCCAGCACCGCCACCTGGGTCCCTATCTGGCCCATGCCCACTATCCCCAGGAGCTTGTCATAGACCTCGTAGACCCTGTTTACCAGCTCGTTGAAGATCCACCTTCCCTCCACCATGCTCTGGTGTGCCTTGGGAAGGCTCTTGGCGCAGGCCAGCATGAGCATGATGGCGTGCTCGGCCACAGGGATGACGCCGGCCGACCCGGAGTTGGATACCTTGAGCCCCTTCCTGACGGCCGCCACCATGTCTATGTTGTCGTAGCCCGCGCTGCACTGCTGGATGAAGGTGGCCTTGTCCGCCCTTTCCAGGACCTTGGCCGTGAGCCCTTTTCTCGCCCCGACTATGATGTCCGCCCCTGGGACCAGGGCCATGAGCTCGGCCTCGTCGCCACTTTCGGCCATGACCCAATCGATGCGCCTCGACTCCTCAGGATACCTCTCCCTGGCGATCTCGGGCATGCGTCCCACCAGTGGGTCCGTGATGACGATCTTGATCCTGTTCATCTCCTTCCTCCTGCTCGTGTCCGCCCGGCCGCAGGGGAGGGGAGAGGCATGAGGACAAGCCCTATTTGCCAACGGGTGGCTTGAGGAGGATGCCCCTCTTGATCACGTCGAAGGCGAAACGGATCCACTCCCCCGGGTTTCGGGTAGGCACATTGAGGTGCTCCTTGGTGATGGTGAGCTGGGTCAGACCCGTGAAGGCGGCCCACATTAGGTTGGCCACCCGCCAGGGGCTCTCTTGCCGGAAGATGCCCTTGTCGATCCCGTCTTGGACCACACTGGCCACGATCTTCAGGGAGTAGGTGGCCTTGTCGTTGATCTCCTTCACCAAATCGGCCGGGAGCGTCCCCCGGACCTCGTCGTAGAACAAATACATGAACATCCTGAAGTAATCAGGGTGGGTCCTGTAATACTCGTAATAGGTGGTGGCTATGGCGTCCAGCTTTTCCTCCGGGCCCTTTTCCAAGCTGGCCGCCTTGGAGACCTGCTCCACTAGGTCGTCGATGCCGGCCAACATGTTCCTCACGAAGAGCTCGTCCTTGTTAGTGAAATAGGTGTAGATTGTCCCCTTGGAGAGCTCGGCCTCCTCGGCGATCTCGTCTATGGTGGCGTTGATGAATCCCTTCTTGGAGAAGACCTTGCGGGCGGCCTCGATGATGTCCTGGCGCCTCTTGTTCTTCTCCCTTTCCTTGCGCTCGGCGATCCCCATGACACGCTCCTTTCCAGGGAGGAGGCTGGGCCCAGGGCCCCTCGTCCCTGGACAAGCGCCTCCCTGAAACGCATAAAATGTATATTAGGAAATTACATCGATGTCAATAAAAAAATAGAAGTCATTAAATGAACAAAACTTCAACCATTTGCCCCCGCCTTCCTCCCTCCCTCCTCTTTCCTAAGGCAAGCGCCTGTCCCACCGCACTGGCGGCCCACAGGGACCTCGCTGCCGATAGGAGGAGGTCTCGGATTCCAGGCCCTGAAGTGGGCGGTCCCCTTCGCCAAAAAAAAGAAGGTAGATGGGACAGCAACGCCCCATCTACCCAGTTCGTGCGCCGAATTACCCGAGACCCTACTACTTGACGTCCTCGGCCTTGATGCTGGGGAGGCGCCAGTCGGACAGGAGGGAGAATTTCTTGGCATTGTAGTCGAACTTGTAGATCCTGTACTGGCTGATCCCCTTCCGGCTGTCCTTTCCATACCCGATCTTTCCCACCAGCCCCTTCATGTCCATGCCACCGGTGCCCTCCAGGGCCTCGACGAAACGTTCGCGGGTCAGCTCCTTGCCGCATTTCTGCAAGGCCGCCTCTGTGATCTTGCTGCCGGCCAGCATGAGCATCTGGGTGGGCCAATAGAGCTTGTTCTCGGGCGGTGCCACGTATTTCTCCAACATGGCCTTGCCCTCGTCTATGTATTCCCCTTTCTCGTCAGGGAGACCCGTGATACCTATGGTCCAAGCGCCGTCGGTCGGGGGGCCTCCCCAGTCGGCGAGACGCGTGACCACGCTCACGTAATCGCCGATGAACTGCGGCTTGTAGTTCTGGCTCATGGCGTCCTTTATGAGCATGGAGAAGTCCGGCCCGAAGCCCACGAAATAGACGTGGGTGGCCTTGGCCATCATCAAGGTGGTGACCTGGGACATCATGTCCTTGCTCCCCCTCTGGAAGGAGACGGCTGCCACCACCCCCTTGCCGTATTTCTTTGCCCCTATCTCCATGCCTTTCCTGCCGTCCTTGCCCCATTCGTCGTCCTGATAGCAGATGGCGACCCTGGCGTCCTTGAGCTTCAGATCACCGTAGATGTAGTCGTTGACGATCACCCCGGACTCCAGCCCGCATGCCGCGAGCCAGAACCAGTAGCGTTTCATGGGGATGAACATCTCGGAGCTCGATGCCATGGTCGGCATCACAGGGATCTTGGCCTTCTGGACGTCGTCCATCACAGCCACACATGGAGAAGATCCATAGACGCTCAGGAGGGCAAAGACCTTCTTGTCCATGAGCTTGAAGAACGCGGTCTTGGTCAGGTTCGGGTCGTACTTGTTGTCCTCGATGGCCAGGCTGAGCTTCCTCCCGTGTATCCCGCCTGCGTCGTTGACCTTTTGCATCCACGCCTGTGTCATGTCGACGACGATCTTGCCGATGTACGCCCCGGGGCCGGACATGGCGCCGAAGTGGCCGAAGAGTATGGAGTTGTCCGTCACCCCATCCTCGGCGAATACGGGCTGAAAGGTCAAGAACATAATCACCGCCACCGCCACCAGCATCTCCTTTCTCATGGTCACGTCCTCCTTTCCTCTAGAGATTCGAACTCCTCGGGTTTCACCCACTCCTGCCTGCGCCTTCGATGCAACAGGCAGCCGTGCCCCTCCCAGGCCAGCCAGGGGAGGGGCATGGATCAGTATTTGAAAGGCCAGGGCTTCCAGTAGTTCTTCACCCGGACCCAGATGCCGAACAGCCCGTCAGGCTCGAAGAGCAAGAAGAATATGATGATCCCCCCGTAAGCGATGATGTTGATGGCACCGAGTCGATTGGAGAAGGCAGGGTACGCGCTCGTCAGGGGCCCGAAGAGCAGGCCCAAGGCCTGTGGCAGCAGGACCATGAAGCAGGCCCCGAGGATGCTCCCCAGGAC
>CAZOXN010000153.1:0-6323 GCA_964583655.1 uncultured Desulfarculaceae bacterium
CCACCCGCAGCGAGAGGACCAGGGCCTACCTGGACCTCTTCACGTCCATCTTCTTCTTCCTGTTCACCACTGTGTTCGTGTACACTTCCTGGAACTTCTACTGGAGCTCCCAGACCATGGAGGCGGGGGCCCAGGTCTTCGGAATCAACGTCCCTGGGGAGCGATCCTTCACCGACTGGGGGCCCGCTTACTACCCGATCAAGTTCATGATGCCTCTGGGGGGAGTCCTCCTTCTGCTTCAGGGTGTTGTCTGGTTCATCCGTGACCTCCATATGGCGTTGACCGGGAGAAAGATGTGATGAGCATCGAGCTGATCACCGTCCTCATGTTCGGATCGATGATGTTCCTTTTGATGCTGGGGCTTCCAGTGGCCTTCTCCTGTGGTACGGTGGGGGTGGTCTTTACGGCATTGCTCCAGGGGCCGGCTGCTGTGAACATAGTCCCCACCCGGATCTTCGGGCTCATGGTCAACTATCTGCTGGCTGCCATCCCGTTGTTCATCTTCATGGCGTGCATCCTGGAGCGCGGGGGGCTCATCGCCGAGATCTACGAGATGGTCTATCAATGGTTCGGAGGGTTGAAGGGGGGGGTGGCGAGCGCATCGGTCATGGCCTGCACCATGATGGCAGCCATGGTGGGGGTCATAGGGGCGAGCGAGGTGACCATGGGGGTGATCGCCCTTCCCGAGATGCTCAAGAGGCGCTACGACAAGTTCATCGCCACGGGATCCATCCTCGCAGGCGGCACCTTGGGCATCCTCATCCCCCCCAGCGTCATGCTTATAGTCTATGGCATGGTGGACAATAGCTCCATAGGACAGCTGTATGCCGGGGCCTTCCTCCCAGGATTCCTCCTGGCTGGGCTCTACATCCTGTACATAAGCATCCGCTGCTACATCAACCCCATCATGGGGCCGCCCATACCTCCGGAGGACCGGATGCCCTTGGGCCGGCGCATAAGGCTCCTCTTCCCCATCATCCCTGCGGCCGTCCTGGTCTTCCTCGTCCTCGGGACCATATTCGTGGGCATAGCAGCCCCCACCGAGGCCGCGGGAGTGGGGGCCGCGGGGGCGATCCTGATCACCTTCATCCAAGGGAAACTGAGGTGGAAGGGGATCGTCGAGGCGTGCGAGAACACCCTGAAGTCCAGCGCCATGGTCCTTTGGACCATGTTCGGGGCCAACATATTCGTGGCCCTTTACATCATGGTGGGAGGGGGCAAGTTCGTCACCCAGGTCCTGGTGGGGTCAGGCCTCGGCAAGTGGGTGATCCTCTGGATCATGCAGGCGATCCTCATCTTCCTGGGGGCGTTCATAGACTGGGTGGGGATCATCATGCTGTGTGTCCCCCTCTTCGGCCCCATCATAAGGGAGCTGGGCTTCGACCCCATATGGTTCGGTGTGGTCTTCGCGGTCAACCTGCAGATGTCCTTCCTCTCCCCACCGTTTGGTTATGCCCTGTTCTATCTCAAGGGGGTGGCGCCGAAGGAGATCTCCACCACGGACATCTGGAAGGGGGCTGCCCCATTCCTTGGTCTGCAGTTCATAGGACTGGTCTTGTGCATGGTCTTCCCGCAGATCGTCATGGTAGTCCCGACGTGGCTGTTTCGCGGGCAGTGACACGCATCGCTGGGACCTTTTCCAAGAAGACCTCTCCGGGGTGGGGCATTGCCCATTGGGTTTGTGGCCGCGCTGGTATCCCCGACCTCGACGCAACTGGGACCGCATGAAAGGCCGCGGAGATGCCCTCGAAAGGCAGATTTACCGAACGCCCAGGGCGCTCTTGCTGATCTTCTACTCCCTGGTCACGGCCTGGACCATCGTCTCCATCGTGTTCATAGGGAGAAAGACCATGGAGGCCGGAGGTGGCGACCTCGTCTGGCTGGGGATGATAGGCTCTGTGCTCGGATTCACCTGGTACTTCTCCCTCGGGGTCTTCTACAGGATCCGGATGGGGCCGGAGGGGGAAATGGAGTTGACTAGCTTCAGGAGGGTCCTGAGCACTCATCCCAGGGAGATCGAGGCGGTGGAGGGGCCGTTTTTCCCGGTGGGGTTCGTGAGATTCAAGCTCCCGGGAGAGAGGGCGTATCTCATGTGCGTCCTCACCAACCCTGTCCTGCGCGGCATCCTCAAGCGGATCGGGGAGATGAACCTGGATGTCAAGTTCAAGACGAGGTGACCAGTTTCAATGGTCAACGTCAGTTGCCGGTGGTGAGTGGTCCGTTGGAAGATCACATCCCAGGGAGATGTTCCCCCTGGATCGGGTCGACACAACGGGCAGCTGGCAACCAACAACAGGCAGTGATCCTGCTTTGTGCAGGTGCGAGGCAGCATCAGGCATGTACGCGATTTGTGTCGAGAGGAGACGTCCGTGCGCATCGTGCTGTTCGGACAGGCGGCATTCGGCGAGAAGGTCTTGGAGCGGTTGATAGGGCGCAAGGAGGAGGTGGTCGCGCTCTACACCCCGCCAGATGAGACCGGGGCCGAGACACCCATCAAGAGGTTGGCCCGGGAGGCGGGAGTCCCGGTCTTCCAGCCCAAGGGCATGAAAGGCCCTGGTGTGTTCGAGCAGTACAAGGGGCTCATGCCGGACCTCAACGTCCTGGCCTTCGTCACGGAGATCATACCAGGAGCGATCCTCGATTACCCCAGGCTCGGGTCCATTCAGTATCACCCATCCCTGCTACCAAGGCATCGCGGACGGAGCGCCATCAACTGGGCGGTGATCCGAGGCGAGAGCAAGACCGGACTCACCATATTCTGGGTGGACCAAGGTGTGGACACAGGGCCCATACTCCTGCAGAAGGAGGTGGGAATCGACCCAGATGACACCACCGGCTCGCTGTACTTCAACAAGCTCTTCCCCATGGGGGTGGATGCCATCATGGAGGCCGTGGATTTGGTGAGAGGGGGGAGGGCCCCTCGTATGCCCCAAGACGAGTCTCAGGCCACGTACGAACCTCCATGCGGCGAAGAGCATGCGCGGATCCCATGGTCAAAGCCCCTTGCTGAGCTCTACAACCTCATCCGGGGGTGTGACCCGCAGCCTGGGGCATTCGCCCTGCACAAGGGCAGGAGGGTGCAATTCTTCGCTGCGAAGGCCCTCCCCGGCGCCGTATCCGAGGCTCGGGCCCGGCCGGGGGAGGTGATGGAGGTCGGCGAAAAGGGGATCTTGATCGCGGCCAAGGGTGGGGCATTGCTAGTCAGGAAGGTGCGTCCCGAGGGGGAGGGGAAGATGGACGCCTTGGAACTCGCCCTCAAGCTCGCGATCGAGAAAGGCTCCTCCTTCGACTGACGAGGGGCCGACGGTTTCCCAGGCCACGTACGAGGATCGATGGACTGTCGCTACGCGAAACGATCTGCTGGGACGACCCGGATCCTGTTCTGGACTGCCTCCACCCCCTTTACGGCACGGACCACCTCTTCGGCCTTGGTCCTGGTCACATCGCTGCCCACATAACCGGTGAGTTCCACATGTCCCGGCTCCAGCACAGTCACCGACACCGCCCCAGGCTGACCGTAAGCCAGGTCTGCCTCGAGGATGGCGGCCTCCGCCCTGTGAAGCAAGGCCATGCACTCTATGGACCTGAGGGCATCGACAGAGCACGCCTGGATCGCCTCGGAACGTGCCAGGTTCGTAACCGTGTTCACGGCCAGCTCCACGGTGAGCTTGTCCATGTTGAGGACGATGTCGTAGAGCTCCGGGCTTTCCCAATCGACCCCGAAGGCGAACCTGATGAATGCGCCCCTCTCTTGATCGCTTTGGTCCAGAGCCGCTGCCGCTGCCTCCTTGTGATAGCCCCTGGCCACCAGGTTCCGGATGCGCGTCTCCCGCGATGCGGTCACGCGCACATTGAGGGCGCAGTTGAAGGATCTCAGGAGGATCTGGCTCCCCCTCCCCAGGAAGACCGCGTCCCCTCTCCTGGCGAGCTCGTAGACCACGGAGCTCAGGCGTTCCAGGTCCACGGTGGGCTTCTGGGAGAAGAACCTGCGAAAGAGGGAAGGGGCCTTCTCGTCGATCTCCCTGACGCTCTCCAGGAAGCCCATCTCGCGTGCCACCTGTTCGATGGCGTCGGTATCGTAGAAATTGTATCCCAGTTGATCCGCCACCTTCCTGGCGATCTCGGTCCCGCCGCTGCCCAGTTTCCTCGAAAAGGCGATGAAATTCATGAAGCCCTCCCCTCTCTGTGGTTCGGATCATGGAGAGATACGCCCACGCCGGCTCCCTCTGACCCAGTGCCCTTCAGGGAGCCTGGAGCCCTCATGCTGACACACGATATTCTCCTCGACGAATCCCGGGGCGTCAAGGACCACCCAGAGACTCCCCCTGGCCAACTCCTCCACCTCGACCTGGATGGTGTCACCGAACCAAGGTGGATCCTCCACCGTGAAGGTGACGGTCCAGGAAGGACTGTACCAATCCCTGTTAAGGGCGATGCGGGCCTTGTGGATGTTCCATTCCCCCTGAGTCTCTATCCAGCCCTCGTCCAACCACGCCAGGAGGGCAGAGCTGGCCTCGGATATCACTTGCCGAGCCAACTCCTCCCTTGCTGCGAACGGGCGTGCGCCGTAAGATCCGATCCCCACTTGGCCAGGTCTCGGTTCAGGTCTCATGCCGCGAGCCCCCTCCCTGCGATCCAGTGCCCATGTCTTCTCCGAGAGGACCGCCCTTTTCTCGATATCTGTGACGCTGTCACACATCTCAAATCAATAGGACATCGCCGGGCGGATGTCAAGGTGGAACTCGGGACAAAAACTCCCTTGACAAGCGAAGTTGGGTCCCGTAAGGTTTATTGCTATCTATGACGTTGTCACAAATGGTGAACAGGGCCCTGTCAGGGTTGGGGCGAATGCCCCAGAAAGAGATTCCAGATGGTAGATCGAAGGAGTGAGAGATGGCCCGTCTGTACGAGTATCAGGGCAAGGAACTCTTGAGACAGGAGGGGATACCGGTCCCGGCCGGCTCGGTGTGCGCCTCCAAGGGAGAGGCCAGGGAGATAGCCGAGAAGATCGGGAGGCCGGTGGCCATCAAGGTCCAGATCTGGGCCGGAGGGAGAGGCAAGGCCGGGGCCATCAGGTTCGCCCAGACCCCGGAGGAGGCCGAGAGGGTCGCAGGAGAGCTCTTCGGCAGCACGGTCAAGGGCTTCGAGGTCCGAAAGCTCCTGGTGGAGGAGAAGCTGGAGATCGAGAAGGAGTTCTATGTGGGGGTCATCGTGGACGGCTCCAAGGAGGTCCGTGCACCGGTGATGATCTTCAGCAGCGAGGGAGGGGTGGAGATCGAAGAGGTACCGGAGGGCAAGCTGGCCAAGGTCGTCGTGGACATGTTCCTGGGGCTCCGACCTTTCCATGCCCTGAATCTGGCCAGGAGGGCGGGGGTGCCAAGAGGGCTCCTGGAGCCAGTGGCGGACGTCAACAGCAAGCTCTACCGGGTCTTCCGTAGATGGGATTGCCGCACCATCGAGATAAACCCATTGGTCCTCACAAAGGGCGGCAAACTGGTGGCCGCGGACTGCCGAGCTGCCATAGATGACTCCTCTGTGTACCGGCACCCTGAGCTGGGGATAACCGTGGCCAGGGAGTCCAATCAGGAGCCCACGGAGTTCGACGAGATCGCATGGTCCATAGAGGAGGGGGACCTCAGGGGAACGGGTTACGTGGCCCAGATGAATCAGGATATCGACGCCATCGCCACCGTGGCCTACCACGGCATAGGAGGTGGCGGGGCCATTCTCGGCGTTGACGCATTGAACAAGGCCGGGCTCCGGGTGGCCAACTACGCGGACACCAGCGGCAACCCCCCTGCCTCCAAGGTCTACCGGGTGGCCAAACTGGTCCTCTCCCAACCCAACATCAGTGGATACTGCCTCGGGGGGTTCATCATGGCAAACCAGGAGCAGTGGCATCACGCCCATGGGATCGTCAAGGCCCTGAGGGAGGAGCTGCCCCATCGGCCAGGATTCCCTGTGGTGCTGCTCCTGTGTGGGAACAGGGAACAGGAGGCCTTGGAGATCCTCCGAGAGGGGCTCAGGGATATGCCGAACCCCATCGAGATCTACGGCAGGGAACATGTCTACGACACGGGCTTCATCGCTAGAAGGATGCGGGCCTTGGTGGAAGGGTATCTCAACAGGGGATGAAGGGGGCCTATTCCCATGGAATTCCAAGAGCGCACCATAAGGGTCATCATTCGTGAGGAGGAGTGCGAGGGGTGCCAGACGCACGCCTGCGTGGAGGCATGCAAGAGGTTTGACCGAGGGATCCTTCAACTGGTGAACGGGAGACCGGGGGTATCCCTCTCCGCAGAGGAGCTCAAGCGGCTCGGCAC
>CAZOXN010000154.1:0-6294 GCA_964583655.1 uncultured Desulfarculaceae bacterium
ACGTGGAGAAGTTCGGCGAGATCTTCAAAGTGGCCGACATCCATAGCGTCACAGTGGCCGTGATGGAGGTCCCGTGCTGCCAGGGACTTCCAGCCATCGTCAAGAAGGGCATGGAGGCCTCTGGCAAGAAGGTCCCCATGGAGGTCGTCGTGGTCAGCACCAGGGGGGAGATCCTCAAGAGGCACAGAGTCGCCGCGTGAGATCGCCCTCGGCGGGAGATCGGGATGTCTGGGAGAATAGGAGGGCAGGGCAATGGAGATATATCAGCTAGCAGAACGCGCTCGTTATCAGCCCAAGGCCCCGTACAATGACCTGATCCATGACATGTACACCTTCCGGATGATCGTCTTCAACTTCGAGCCGGGCCAGGAACTTCCGGTCCATCACCACCCGGCCGACTCGGAGGTGGCCATCCAGGTCCTGGAGGGCGAAGGCGCCTTCACAGGGGCAGAGGAGGAGATCCCGGCCAGGCAGGGATCCTTGCTCATCTGCAAGGTGAGCGAGCCCCACGGGGTGCGGGCCAGGACGCGGATGCGGGTCCTGGTGACCATTGCGCCGCCGATCTGAGGGCGCCTCTTGGTGTGCGAGGGCGTTTGGGGGCGGCACGGTCCAAGATGTGCAGCGGGGGCCTTCAGTGACTGCCCAGTAGACGAGGGATGTCTCCCAAGGGACCTCGGTCGGGCGGTGGGGCTGCTGCAGGATCCTCTGGGGGCTCGAGGGGCCCGGCCCCTGAGGGGGAGGGCTTGATGGGCAGACGCGTTTACATCGACGAGGATGAATGCATCGGCTGCGGGAGCTGCGAGGAGATATGCCCCGAGGTCTTCAGGCTCAACGGGGAGATCGACAAGGCAGAGGTGGTCAAGCCCGAGGGAGGCCCAGAGGCCCTCATCCAGGAGGCCATGGAGACCTGCCCTGTGTCATGCATCCATTGGGGAGAATGACGCAATACACAGTTCAGAGGATGGATCGTCGGGAGATGGACCCCCTCACATGATCAGGCCGAAGCTCTGCGCGGGGCTGCCATGGAAGACCTCTCAGCTCACCACTCGGTAGAGCGTGAGACGCTTTGAGAAACCCCTTACTATGACCTCCGGGTTTTTTTCCACCTGGAAAGGTCTTCGCAAGGCGTTGAACGTCTGTTCGCTGACCAAGATATCGCAGCGGAAGTCCTTGGTCAGCTCTTGGATCCTCTTGGCCAGGTTCACGGTGTCACCGATCAGCGCATAGGAAGGCTGCTCTTCGCTTCCTGTGTTGCCCGCTAGGACCTCGCCCGTGTGAATGCCGATTCCGTGGCTGAAAGCAATCCTACCCTTCTTGATCCGATCGGCATTGAGTTCTGCCAGGGCCCTCCTCATGTCAAGGGCTGCCTCCACGGCCTTCTCCGCATGTCGCGGGTCACGCACCGGCATGCCAAAGGCCGCCTCTATCTCGTCACCTACGAACTGCAAGACCGTTCCCTGGTGATGCCTTATGACCCTATGCATGGCAGTGAAATAGGTCCTCATACTGGATATGACCTCTTCCGGGGGGTTGTCTTCCACGTAGCTTGTGAAACCGCGGAGATCAGCAAACATGACGGTTGCCATAACCCTCTGTCCATGCAAGGGGATGCGGCCATCAAGGATCTGATCCCGGATTTCGGGGGTCATGTATCTCCCGAAGAGGTCTCGTATCCTTTCCCTCTCGGCAAGGCCCTTGAGCATCTCGTTTCCTGCCTCCGCCAAGATGCCGATCTCGTCGTTGGATACCACCTCCATGCGATGGATGAAATCCCCTTTGCCGGCTTCCCGGACTGCCCTCACCATCTCGTCCAGGGGATCGGCTATGGACCTGGCGACCAGGGAATTGAGCCTGAAGGCCACCAGCACAAAGAGGGCGCACAGTATGGAGCTGAAGACGAGCATGTCCCTGCCGAATTCCAAGGCGGATACCGCAGCCCAGTTCACGTCCCACAGGGTGAAGGAAATCGTGCCCACTAAGATCATCATGGGGACCAGTGTCCCTGCTGTGTAGAGGACCCTGATCCTCCTCCGGACGGGGATCCTGAGGGTTCCGGTCTCGGAGGTGAGCCGCCCTTCAGGGAAGAACTTCGGGATCAAATTCTTCCTCGAATACTCCTCCACGAGAAAGAAGGAGATGCTCGCGGCGATTGCCCCTATCACCACCGTTCGGAAGTATACGAAAAGGGCGGTGCTGACGGGCACCTTCCTGAAAAAGAGGAAATAGCTCATGATCGCCACGGGGATGACCACCCAGATCACCAGGTCCAGGAAGGCGATGAAGAATGGAAGATTGAGGACCCTACGCCTCGCCCGAACGAGCAAAGCTTCCTCACCAGCTGCCTGTGATCCTTGAGAAAGGGACTCGAGGAGCGGGCGTTGGATCAGTGCCTGCAACAGGATGATCAGGGCTATGGCGGAGGGATAGAAGGCGGCCAGGAGAACCCAGCCCCCCTCGGAAAAGAAAAAGGTCTTCACCGTCTTGAACGTGTCGAGGGGTGTGAATAGGTTCAAGAGCCCCACTGTTGCCACACCGAAGAGGTTGGCCGACAGATTTCGCAGGTACAGTCCATGGACGCTGGCGATGAGAGGCATGCGACGGATCCTATCTAGCCTGATCAGCATATCGAGGTAGAGATCTCAGGCCCTGCGACCTCCTGAACTACCTAGGAGCCTCGTTTAGCCTGCGCTTAGCGGGCAGGCCTTGGGAGCCACGTGAGAAAGAGGCGGTTTCGGTAATTAGTTGTGAATGGGACAAATGCTCATGCCCCCTGCATTCCGTTCGGTTCCAAGAAAGACTGCGGGGAGGCCAGGATCACAGAGGCGGCTCCAGGTCCCCTCACACGCCCAGGAAACCTGGGAACGCGTCGAAGGTCTGAATGTCATGCCCATGGTTTGGGCTTCCAACTTTTCACTATGAGATCCCGTGACTGTTGGCACACGAGGGCACAAGACCCCAATTCCTCAGGGATCCCGGCCGAATCCAGGGGTTCACAGCCCAGACTTCTTCCAGATGAGCTCCCCCTCTGTTTCCAGCTCCCGGAGTGAAGTGCGTGTCCGCTCCGCCAGGGACGGGTCACGGAGGTCCGAGAGGCCTGCCAAGGCCAGCCGGACTGCCCCCTTCAGGCAGGCATGGGCCATCTCTGCTGCGGCCTGGCCGTCGGGCCGGGCAGCGGGGTGGCCTCTTTCGGCGAGCTCCGAGGCCCAGCGCAGGATCTCCAGCCCATGCCGTGCCAGCTCCAGTGGCGGCCCCATGGCCACCGAGGCGGCTGTGGCCAAGGCCCTTTCTCTTACCGAGGTCTCCTCTGGAGTGGCTTTGGGTAGCCTCATGGCCCTCATGAGCCCCTCGTAAGCCACTGCATCCTCATCCATGAGGTCAAGACATCGCAACTTCAAGGCATCGAGCCTCTCCGCGAGCCATTGGAGCCTCTCGAGGGTCTCCGGGTTTTTCTCCCGCTTCTGAGAGACATGCGCCACGAATTGGCAGAGCGATGCAGCAATGGCCCCGCAAAGCGCCACCGCACTCCCGCCGGCCGGGATGGTAGGGGTTGGGGCCGCAACCCGTTCCACGAAATCGACTATCCTGTCATGTTGGAACCTCTTTGCGCCATCCATGAAACGCCCCCGAACATGCCAACGACTTCGCCCTGGTCCACTCACGGTCTGGCGGTACCAGGTCTCGAAGCATCCGACCGCGCTTTGGCCTCGTAGACTGTATCCCTGGCAAGGGCCGGACCCTGGGCCGCCCTTCGCGCCAGCTCGTCGCATCTCTCATTCTCTGGGTCGCCGGCGTGTCCTTGGGTCCAGCGAAACTCCACTTGGTGACGCCCGCAGAGATCCAGGAGCTGGGGCCAGAGGTCGGCATTGAGCACCTCTTGGTTGTTTCTCTTTCTCCACCCGCTGGCCTTCCACCTCTGGATCCAACCCTTGGTCATGGTGTTGATCAAGAGCTGCGAGTCTGTGATCAACGTCACCTCACACCGGCCTTTCAGGGCGCGAAGTCCCTCTATGGCCGCCATGATCTCCATGCGGTTGTTGGTGGTCAGGCGGAAGCCCTTGGAGAGCTCCTTCCTGTGACCGGCGTACAGGAGGACCACCCCGTAACCGCCAGGCCCAGGGTTGCCCAGGCAGGCCCCGTCCGTATAGATCGTCACGTGTTTGAGCGTGCCGACCCTCTCTCCACGACCAGCACTCGGACCAAGAGAACGGGGCTGTCGTGATGATCTTGCCAAGCGCCCTCCAGGTCTTCTGTTGGGTTGCGCCGATACCCTGGATCTCCTCGGCCGGTCCAGAGTTTAACACAACGTTCTTTGGACATCCATCGGGTCGGAGGGCGATGTGTATATCTCCTCCTTGTGGAAACCCCTTGGCCTTGAAAAATCGATCCTGGGCGACAATACTAAAACCATATACTAGGAGTTGACGCTGCCATTCCCATATGGGAACGGACAGCCCAGCGGACCGTGGACCAACGCATTTGGTAAACACGATGGTGGGGAGACGAACCATCAGCCCCAGGGCTTCTTGGTAGGGGCCCATTACCTTTCCAAAGGAGGGAAGAATCATGCCCAAGACAGAACAGTTCCTGAAGGAGGCCTTTGCAGGGGAGTCTCAAGCCAACCGCAAGTACCTCGCCTTCGCCGAGAAGGCGGACAAGGAAGGATATCCGCAGGTGGCCAGGCTCTTTCGGGCGGCCGCAGCGGCAGAGACGATCCACGCCCACAATCACTTGAGGGCCATGAACGGGATCCGAAGCACAAAGGAAAACCTCCAGGAGGCGATAGCCGGAGAGACGCACGAGTTCAAGAAGATGTACCCGGAGATGATAGAGGCCGCCAAGGCAGAGGGTAACAAAACCGCGGAGAGGACCTTCGCCTATGCCAACGAGGTGGAGAAGACCCACGCGAGGCTCTACCAAGGCCTCTTGGACGGCATGGGCAAGACACAGGAGGACTATCCATACTACGTCTGTTCGATCTGTGGCCACACCGTAGGCAAGGAGCCTCCTGACACGTGTCCGGTCTGCGGGGCCAAGGCCAAGGCATTCCAGAGGATCGACTAGTATAGACGGGGGGTGAGGGCCATGACCGAGAAGACGATCCGGCTGACAGGGGAGGAGATCCAGAGGATCGAGGCCATACTCCTGGATCGGGACAAGGAGGAGGCCTTGCGTTTTCTCAAGGACGTGATAAAGGAGAGGTTGAAGGTCACAGAAGGGCATGCCTGTGGCCCCAAGCCTGTGTGAGGGGAAGGGGGCGTGTCACAGCATCCATGACGCCGAGGGCCTTCTATCGCCTGGTTCAGGAGGCCCTGGGGGACCTCCCCAAGGGGCTGAGGGCTAGGGTAGAGAACATCGCGGTGGTCGTGGAGGACCTGCCGCCTCAGGATGTCCTGGACGAGATGGGGATAGAGGATCCCTTCGATCTCCTGGGCCTGTACCAAGGGGTCTCTCTGGACCGCAGGGGCTTCTTCTACGGGAACGTCCTGCCCGACAAGATCTCCCTGTATCAGAGGCCCATAGAGGCCCGGTGCAGGTCCAGGGAGGAGACGGTACGGACCATCCGGGAGGTCATCCTGCACGAGATCGGCCATTACTTCGGTTTGGACGACGAGGAGCTCCAGAGGCTCATGGGGGACGATGACGAGCAGGGTCCGAAGGGTTGTTGATAGAATCCCCTGAGAGATAGCGAGCATACGAGATTTGTCAACATCTGGCACACCGGAAAAATAAGCACACAATATATTGGATTTTTTCTTGACAAGATGGTCCGGCTTCGCTACCCTTATGTGCCAGCTCGGGATGCGCGGTGCGCTAAGAGTCGCCGATGTCCCTTGGTCCTGGAGGGTGGGCAGATGGCCTTGGCAGGTGTGCGGATCCTCGTGGTGGATGATGATCAGGCGGTGCATCGACTCCTGGAGGACCTGTTGCGCTTCTGGGGGTGCGAGGCGGTGGCCGTGGCTGAGAACGGGAGCGAGGGGGTGGAGAAGTACGAGACCTTCCGGCCTCACGTGGTCCTGATGGACATGGACATGCCCACCATGAACGGCTATGATGCCAGTCGCGCCATAAAGGAACTCGACCCAAAGGCAGGGATCGTGGTCCTGACGGGCATGCCCCAGAGTCGTCTGGCAGTTAGGGCCCTGGAGCAGGGATTGGCCCGCGTTGTGATACCCAAACCCTTTCGCCTCGATCAGCTCGAGATGGCCATCCAGGAGGCCCTGAGGAAAAAGGGCGAGGCCGATGGGGCCGGGATTCGCCAAGGGGCCGTGGCCTCATAAGGGGAAGGGGAAGATG
>CAZOXN010000155.1:0-6275 GCA_964583655.1 uncultured Desulfarculaceae bacterium
TGCTGCCCCTTGGATTTCGCCTGCGAGTCCTGCACCGACCAGAGGATGCGCCTGAAACGCAGGCTCTTCCACCAGGGTGGATACGACCCCAGGTTTCTCTCCTTGGTCAACATAAGGGAGACCTGCCTGCTCCCTTTCAGGGAGGCGCCCGAGAACGCCATGGAGCTCGCCTTCAGGCTCATGAGGGCCGGACTGGCCCAGATGGGGCGGCAAGGGCCCATTCCACCTCCCCCGCTGGAGCCGGATCCCACTGCCCTCATCCTGGGCGCCACCGATGCGGGGCTTCAGGCCGCAAGGGGGCTTCGTGCCCGCAACACCCCCGTGGTCGTGGTGGACTGCATGCGGCTGGGCCATGAGACCCGAGAGGCGCTGACTGAGATGGGGGCCAAGCTCCTCTGGCCCATGAGGCCCATAGCCCTCCAGGGGCAATGGGGCCGGTTCATCATGACCTTGGGAAGCGGCCGGCCCGGGACCCCCCTGGCCATGAGGGGCAAGGGGATGAAGGGCACACCGTCCTTGGACTGGGACTCCCTGGACGGAGATGACCGTCGACAGAGGATAAGGGCAGGTGTGGTCATCGTGGCCAGGCATGCCTTCGAGGAGATCCCTTACAGGAGGGACCCGTTCGCCAGGCCCCGCATGGTAGGTGGCGAGGCCTGCTTCGGCTCCCTGCAGACAGGTGTCCCAGGGGTCTACATGGCCTCGTGGTCCCAGGCGGGCAAGGTCCCCACGTGGGGGCCCGGCCTGGCTGCTGCCTGCGAGGGGCTGGAGCGTTACGGCCTGGCCAGGCAGGCCCGAACACTTGGCCCCGTGGCCTGCGTGGACGAGAGGCTTTGCCGAGGGTGCGGGGCCTGCGCGGAGATATGTCCCGAGGGAGCGGCCCGCATGGAAGAAGGGGAAAGGGGAGTGGCATGGTCTTGGATCGATCCCAGCTCATGCATTGGATGCGGGATCTGCTCCGGGATTTGCCCCACAGGTGCCATCGAGGTGTTGTGTGACCCGATGGCAGACCTGGAGAAGAGCGCCCATGTCCTCCTGGGATGACGCTGGGCCCATCGTGGCCTTCCACTGTAACTGGGAACCGTACAGCTCGCTCATGGGCCTGGGGCGATCAGGGGACAGGACCCCCTTCGGGCTCAAGCTGGTGAGGGTGATGTGCGCGGGGCGTGTGGACCCTGGGGCGGTGCTCCTCGCCTTCGAGAGGGGGGCTGGAGGTGTCATGCTCATGAGCTGCCCGGAGGGTGGTTGCCGGTATGGCCCTGGGCCCGCAATGGCCATGGAGACAACGAAGAAGCTCCACGGTCTGATGCGCCTCTTGGGTCTGGGGCCAGAACGCCTGATCCACCTACAGGTGGGCGCCCATGAGGGAGATCGGCTTTCGGCCGAGATCCGCTCATTCTGCCACAGGGTCTCGGGGACCAAACCGCGGTCCTTGGGGGAGGTCGGGACGCAATCCGGGCCTTGCCAAGAGCCTGAACCCTCCTTGACGGATTACGGCGTCATGCACTGCCTGGAGTGCGGCAAGTGCACCGGGGCCTGTCCCGCGGCCCAGGTGGGCAAGGGGCTCTCCCCCAGGCTCCTGGTCAGGCGCCTCTTGGAGGAAGGCTTGCAGGGGCAAGGGCTCCAGGCCATGGTGTGGGAGTGCCTCACCTGTGGCCTGTGCCAGGAGAGGTGCCCGGCGGGTGTGCGTTTCCTGGACTTCATCTTGGCCCTGCGGAGGTACTACTGGAAGAAGGGGGAGCAAGGACGAAGGACCCACGGCGGTGCCTTGCATTGCCTGATGCGCATCCAGGGCGAGCCAGGCCTGAGCCAGGACAGGCTGGGGTGGCTCGAGCACGGACTGCGTGTCCGTGACCATGGAGACGTCCTCTACTTCGTGGGGTGCATCCCCTACCTGGATCTCTTCTTCTCGCATATGGGTCTGGACCTGTCCCAGATCCCGGTGAGTGCCGTGAGGCTCCTCAACGAGCTCGGGGTCGAGCCCGTCATCCTCCAGGATGAGAGGTGCTGCGGCCATGACCTCCTATGGGCCGGGGACCGTGAGGGCTTCGAGAGGCTTCGACGGCTCAACCTGGAGTCCTTCCAGGAGGCAGGGGTCAAGACCATAGTCACAGCCTGCGCCGAGTGCAGCTACGTGCTCAGGCATCACTACCCGGCCCCTGGTGAGCCATACCCGTTCGAGGTGATGCACCTGAGCGAGTTCCTGCTCAGGAACCTCTTTCGACCCAGGGCCACGCTGAACATGGTGGGCACGTACCAGGACCCTTGCCGCTTGGGCAGGCTCCAAGGGGTATTCGAGCCCCCCAGGAGCCTCCTGGCATCTGTCATGCGGCTCGTGGAGATGCCGCACTTCGCCTCCGGGGCATGGTGCTGCGGGAACTCGGCGTGGCTCAACTGCGACGTTTACAGCAAGCAGATGCAGGTGGAACGCCTCTTGGAGGCCAGAAAGAGCGGCAGTCGCGTCGTGGCCACGGCCTGTCCCAAGTGCCAGATACATCTCCGATGCGCCATGAGGGATCCGAACCTCCTCCATGGGGTGGAGATGGAGGTGCAGGACTTTAGCGTGCTCCTGGCGCGGGCCACGGGGGTGGCATAGGTGAGTGAGGGCAGGAGGAAGGGGGACGAAGGGGCCGTGTGCCTCAGGGATTGAACGGTGGGATTGCGGTCGTCTGGAGGTCCTGCCAGCGGCTTGTTGCAGGTTGTCCGTGGTCGCCTGCCACGGAGAACGGACAACGGGCCACTGATCACGGGCCAAAGGACTCGGGGTAGGATTTCAAGACCGAACAAAGGGCTGAGCAAGGGGAAGAGATGGAAAGGTCAACAGATGCGATGGAAGCCCCGCGCGTTGGGGTCTACGTGTGCCACTGCGGCCTCAACATCGCGGACTCCGTGGACTGCCAATCCGTGGCCGAATGGGCCATGGGACTGGAGGGGGTGGCGGTCTCCCGGGACTATCCTTACATGTGCTCGGACCCAGGCCAGCAGCTCATCAAGAAGGACATAGCGGAGCTCGGCCTCAACAGGGTAGTGGTAGCCTCGTGCTCCCCTAGGCTCCACGAGCCGACCTTCCGCCAGGCCTGTGCCGAGGCAGGGCTCAACCCATTCCTGGTGGAGATGGCCAACATCCGCGAGCACTGTTCCTGGGTCCATCCCCACCAGAGGGGGCCGGCCACGGACAAGGCCAAGGACCTGGTCAAGATGGCCGTGGCCAGGGCCAGGCTCCTGAGGCCGCTCGAGCAGATGGAGGTCCCGGCCACCAAGGCCACCTTGGTCATCGGCGGGGGGATCGCGGGGATTCAGGCCGCCTTGGACCTCGCCGACAACGGTTACAAGGTCTACTTGGTGGAGAAGAAGGCCTCCATCGGCGGCATCATGGCGCAGCTGGACAAGACCTACCCCACCATGGACTGCTCCATCTGAATACTCGGCCCCAAGATGACGGATGTCGGTCGACATCCTCGGATTGAGCTGATAACGCTGGCCGAGATAAAGGGGGTCAAGGGGTACGTGGGGAACTTCGAGGTCCAACTGGTCAAGAAGGCCCGTTACGTGGACGAGAGGCAGTGCACATCTTGCGGGGAGTGCGCCAAGGTCTGCCCAGTGGTGGTCCCCGACGAGTTCGAGATGGGGTTGAAGAGCAGAAAGGCCATATACATCCCCTTCCCTCAGGCCGTGCCTTCCTCGTACGTCCTCAACCCCAGGGAGTGTCTCGGCCAGGACCCCCTCATCTGCGGCAAGTGCAAGGAGGCATGCGAGAAGGGATGCATCGACTATGAGATGAGGGACCAGGAGCTCACCCTTGAGGTCGGGACCATCATAGTGGCCACGGGGATGGAGCCTTATGACCCTTGGCCCTTGGACGAGTACGGATACTGCCGGTTCCCCAACGTGGTGACCACCATTGAATTCGAGCGGCTGATCAACGCCGGGGGTCCCACCAAGGGCGAGGTCGTGCGCCTGAGCGACCTGCGGGTCCCGGGATCCGTGGCCTTCGTCCAGTGCGTTGGCTCTCGATCCCCAGGAAACGAGAAGGCCAACCCGTATTGCAGCAACATCTGCTGCATGAACACCGTCAAGGACACCCTCATGCTCAAGGAGCACTACCCTGACATGGAGGTCAAGGTCTTCTACACGGACATACGCGCCTTCGGCAAGGGCTTCGAGGACCTGTTCCAGCGCTCCAAGGGGAAGGGGGTGAGGTACATCAGGGGCCTCCCGGGGGATGTCCAGGAAGACCCAGTGTCCAAGGATCTCATCCTGTGGGTGGAGGACACCTCCAGGGATCGCCTGGAGAGACACCGTGTGGAGATGCTGGTCCTCTCCCAGGGGCTAGTCCCCCCCGGGGACACCAAGGCCGTGCAGGAGATGCTGTCGCTCCAGAGGACCTCCGACGGCTTCTTCCTGGAGGCGCACCCCAAGCTCCAGCCCGTTGACTCTGCCTCCAGGGGGATCTTCTTCGCGGGCACGGCCGAGGGCCCCAAGGACATCAAGGACGCGGTGACCCAGGCATCCGCGGCCGCGGCCAGGGCAGCCCGCCTCATGTCCCCGGGCAAGATAGCCATAGAGCCCATCGTGAGCCGCGTGGACCAGGAGAAGTGCAAGGCCTGCGGGATCTGCGCCGAGGTCTGTCCGTACAATGCCATCACCGTGGACAAGAAGGCAAAGAGACCTGCGGTGGTCATAGAGGCCGCATGCGCTGGGTGTGGCACCTGTGCGGCGGAGTGCCCCTTCGGCGCCATCGAGATGAACCACTTCACGGACCCGCAGATCCTCTCCCAGGTCCGGTCCCTCTTGGAGCAGGGGCCGGAGGAGAAGGTGGTCTGTTTTGCCTGCAACTGGTGCTCGTACGCAGGGGCGGACTTCGCCGGTGTGTCTCGGCTGGTCTATCCCCCCACGGTGCGTCTCATCAGGACCATGTGCTCCGGCAGGGTGGAAGAGGATTTCATCTGGGCGGCCTTCTCGGCAGGGGCCCCGGTGGTCTTGGTCTCTGGTTGCCACATAGGCGACTGCCATTACATCAACGCCAACCACTGGACCAAGAGACGCGTGGAGAGGTGTTGGGATAAGATGCGCAAGTGGGGCCTCAGGCCAGAGCGCCTCCAGCTCGAGTGGATAAGCGCCGCCGAGGGGATGCGTTTCGCCCAGGTCATGGTCAGGATGGAGGAACTCAGGAGGGCGGTGACCAAGGAGGAGATCGCCCAAACCCAGGCGATCCTGGCCGAGAGGCTCAAACCCAAGGCGAGAAAGGCCGCTTCCGCAGCACAGGGATCCGGTTGAAGGGGGGAAGGATCTCTTGAAGGAGCTCTCCAAAGGGCCTCTCTTGGGGATGAAGCTCCTCCCGGTGGGAGGGGGGGAGGCGCTCTGTTTTGTCTGCACCCAGGACCATCCCTTCCTGTTGAGCCGCGTGGCCGGGAACTTCACGATCCACGACTGCGACATCCTGGAAGCGGAGATCACCATTCGTGAGGGGGTGGTGACGGACCTGTACAGGATCCGTCTGCCCAGGGAGTGCGACCCATCCTCCCTCGAGAGGAGGCTCCTGGACTCCTTGCTGAAGATCCTCAGGGGTGACACCAACATCGAGAAGGAGATCTTTCTCTGGGAGAAGGGGCACGGGGTGATCCGAGACGAGGTCACACCGCGCTTCGAGGGGGTCACCGGCCATACGGCCGTGCTGAGCGTGAGGACCTCCAACAAGAAGGGCCTCCTCCACAAGATCTCCTGGACCCTCTCCCTGGCCGGGATGAACATAGAAAGGGCCGTGATCTCCGCCACAGAGGACAGGACGGCCAGGGACGTCTTCTGGATCAGCCAGAGGCACGGGGAGCCCATAACCACGGAGTACCAGGAGAAGATCCTCGGCCTGCTTCGGATCATCGTCAACGAGGGGAAGGATCCCATTGAGCAGTCCTTCAAGAAAGAGATCAACATGATCTACCGCCAGCAGCTCAGGAGGCGTGGCAGCGGGCTTCGCACGGCCAAGCTCTACGCGGACGTGCACCTGCGCCTGATCCAGGGCCTGTTCGACCGCCTCAAGGAAGAGCTGGACCTCGCACAGGCCCCCCTGGTCATCGGCGTGTACGGCGGAATAGGCAGCGGCGCCATAGGGTTCACGAGCGACGTGGACTGCATCTTCCTCTACCACGGCCCGCGGCGAGAGGAGTACGAAAAGCTCAAGGGGCTCTTCAAGAACGAGTTCAAACGCATATGTGACCTCGACATCGACGAGTCCTTCCTCCCTCACCACATCAACTACTTCCACCTGGGTGAATACC
>CAZOXN010000156.1:0-6242 GCA_964583655.1 uncultured Desulfarculaceae bacterium
CCCCCCCCCCCCCCCCCCCCCCCCCCCCCCCCCCCCCCCCCCCCCCCCCCCAACGAGGAGGCGGTCTCCAGGGCCTTCGGGATCCTGCTGTCCGATCCCAAGGTGAAGGTCGTGCTCGTCAACATATTCGGAGGGATCATGCGCTGTGACGTCATCGCCAGGGGGGTCGTGGGCGCTGCCTCCAAGATGGATGTTCGTGTCCCGATGGTGGTGAGATTGCAGGGGACCAACGTGGAAGAAGGAAGGGGCATCCTGAGGTCTTCCGGCATCCCGTTCACGGTGGCCGATGGCATGCAGGAGGCCGCCCAAAAGGCCGTGGAGCTGGGGAGGCGGTGATGGCGATCCTTGTGGACGAGGGGACACGCGTGCTGGTCCAGGGCATAACGGGAAGGGAAGGCGGGTTTCATGCGAGGCAGTGCCTCAACTACGGCACCAAGATCGTGGCCGGGGTGACGCCCGGAAAGGGGGGGAGCTCCTTCGACGAGATCCCGGTCTTCGACACGGTGGGAGGCGCTGTCCGTGCTACAGGGGCGAATACCTCCTTGATCTTCGTCCCGGCGGCCTTCGCGGCCGATGCCATCATGGAGGCGGCCAGCGAGGGGTTGGGGCTGATCGTCTGCATCACGGAAGGGATCCCTGTGAGGGACATGATCGCGGCGAAGGAGGCCGTCAGGGCATCTGGATCGCGACTGATCGGGCCCAACTGCCCTGGGATCATAAGCCCTGGCCTATGCAAGGTCGGGATCATGCCGGGTCCCATCCACCTGCCGGGTCCGGTCGGGGTCATATCCAGGAGCGGCACCCTCACGTACGAAGTAGTGGATCAGCTGACCCGCAGGGGGATCGGCCAGTCCACCTGCATCGGCATAGGGGGCGATCCCATAGTCGGGTCAACCTTCGTGGACCTCCTCAGGCTCTTCGCCGGGGACCCGGAGACCCGGGCGGTGGTCATGATAGGGGAGATCGGGGGCACGGCAGAGGAGGAAGCGGCCTGTTTCATCAAAGGGGGATTCCGGAAACCGGTGGTGGCCTTCATCGCCGGCCAGACGGCGCCTCCGGGCCGGCGCATGGGACATGCAGGGGCGATAATCTCGGGCGGCCAGGGGACGGCCGCTGAGAAGTGCAAGGCACTGGAAGAAGCGGGCGTCACCGTGGCCCAAACACCCACGGGCGTGGCAGAGGCCGTGGAGAGGGCCCTGGTCCCAGGCATCGGGTGAGACCCACTGGGAGAGGAGGCCGCTATCCTGGACTCGACGGGGCCGCGCACCGGGTCTCGTCTGCGCGCGGACCTTCTGTGTCAATGGCGCGAGGGGTTTCCTGACAGGGAGGAGGCACTCTCATGGAGCTAAGAGAGCACATGGATAAGCTCAGGAGCATGAACGCAGAGGCCGAGCTCGGCGGGGGACTGGAGCGGATCGAGGCCCAGCACGCCAAGGGCAAGCTCACGGCCAGGGAGAGGATAGAGAGGCTCCTGGACCCAGGCACGTTCGAGGAGTTCGACAAGTTCGTGGTCCATCGCTGCTACGAGTTCGATATGGCGCAGAAACGAATCCTGGGCGATGGGGTGGTCACCGGATATGGTCGGATCCACGGCCGGCCCATGTTCGTCTTCTCCCAGGACTTCACCGTGTTCGGAGGCTCTTTGAGCGGTCCCTTCGGCGAGAAGGTCTGCAAGATAATGGACCTCGCGGTCAAGTCAGGCTGTCCCGTGATCGGCCTGAACGACTCAGGAGGGGCCCGCATCCAGGAGGGGGTGGTCAGCCTCGCCAGCTACGGGGAGATCTTCTTGCGCAACGTGCTTTCCTCCGGGGTGATACCTCAGGTATCTGCCATCATGGGACCTTGCGCAGGGGGGGCGGTCTATTCCCCGGCCTTGACTGACTTCATATTCATGGTGGACAAGACCAGCTATCTGCACATCACAGGACCAGAGGTCTTGAAGGCAGTGACCCACAGGGAGGTGACCAGCGAGGAGCTGGGTGGGGCCAAGGTCCACACTCAGAGGAGCGGGGTCGCCCATTTCGTGGCACCGAACGACGAGGCCTGTCTTCAGATGATCAGGGAACTCATGACCTTTCTTCCGCAGAACTACCGGGAGAAGCCCCCTTGTGTGCCTTGCGATGACGACCCGTGTCGGAGGGAAGAGGCCCTCCAGGAGATGGTTCCGGCCAACCCCAAGAAGCCTTATGACATAAAGAAGGTCATAAGGGCTGTCGTGGACAACGGATACTTCTTCGAGGTGCACCAGGATTACGCGCGCAACATGGTAGTGGGATTCGCCAGGCTCAAAGGCCAGGCCGTAGGCGTGGTGGCCAACCAGCCTCTTCATCTGGCGGGTTGCATAGATGTGGATGCCTCCCTCAAGTGCTCGCGTTTCGTCCGCACGTGCGACTGCTTCAACATCCCGCTTCTGACCTTCGTGGACGTGCCAGGTTTCCTCCCGGCCATAGAGCAGGAGGGAAAGGGTATCATAAAGCATGGTGCGAAGATCATCTTCGCTTACGCGGAGGCCACTGTCCCCAAGATCACCGTCATAACTAGGAAGGCCTACGGTGGGGCTTACGACGTGATGTCCAGCAAGCACCTCAGGGGGGACATCAACTTCGCCTACCCCACTGCTGAGATCGCGGTGATGGGGCCCGAGGGTGCGGTCAACATCATCTTCCGCCGGGAGATCCAAAACGCCGAGGACAAGGAAAGGGAGAGGGAGCGCCTCGTCCAGAACTACAGGGAGACCATAGCCACACCTTACAGGGCCGCCTCCCTGGGTTACATCGACGAGATCATAGAGCCGAGGGACACCCGCATCAAGGTCATCAAGGCCCTGGAGCTGCTCAAGGACAAGGAGGACCTGCGCCCCAGGAGGAAGCACGCTAACATACCCCTCTGAAGGATAGGGCATGCAGGATTGATGACCGAAGGTGAAGGATTCCTGGCTGCAAAGCCTCGGGCCTCTTCCGAACCCTGTATCCCGCATCATGGATCGCGTATCTTGTAGGCTATATCATGCATCTCATTTGAGGTGAGGGCCATGTACGACAAGGATGCATTGGAAAGGATCAAGAAGGCCTACGGGGCCTGGATGGAAAGGCTCGGCCCCATCCTGGCCAAGCGCCCGGAGAGGAAGGGGGATTTCGTCAACACCTCAGGCATACCGGTGGAGAGGGTCTATCTCCCTCACCATGTGGAGGATTTGGACTATGAGGAGGATCTGGGCCTCCCTGGGGAGTATCCCTTCACCCGGGGTGTGCAGCCCACCATGTACAGGGGACAGCTTTGGACCATGCGGCAGTATGCAGGCTTTGGCACTGCAGAGGACACCAACCGCAGGTACAGGTACCTCTTGGAGCATGGCCAAACAGGGCTGAGCGTCGCATTCGACCTGCCGACACAGATCGGATACGACTCGGACCACCCTGAGGCCTATGCGGAGGTGGGGAAGGTCGGGGTGGCCGTGGATTCCGTGCATGACATGCGTATCCTGTTCGACGGGATCCCTTTGGACAAGGTGAGCACATCCATGACCATAAACGCCCCTGCGGCGATACTGCTGGCCATGTATATCGCCATCGCCCAGGAGCAGGGTGTCTCGGGAGACCGTATCAACGGGACCATCCAGAACGACATCCTCAAGGAGTACACCTCCCGTGGGACCTATATCTTCCCCCCCGGGCCTTCCATGCGCATCATAACCGACATCTTCGCCTTTTGCTCCAAGGAGGTCCCCAACTGGAACACCATCAGCATCAGCGGGTACCACATGCGGGAGGCTGGCTGCACTGCCGTGCAGGAGGTGGCCTTCACCTTGGCCAACGGCATCGCTTACGTGGAGGCGGGACTCAAGGCCGGGCTGGATGTGGACACCTTCGGACCCAGGCTGGCCTTCTTTTTTTGCTGCCACCTCGATTTCCTCGAGGAGGTGGCCAAGTTCAGGGCCGCCCGTCGCCTCTGGGCCAGGATCATGCGGGAACGATTCAAGGCCAAGAACCCCAGGTCCTGGATGCTTCGATTCCACACCCAGACCGCCGGCTGCACGCTCACGGCCCAGCAGCCCAAGAACAACATCATCCGGGTCGCCTTCCAGGCCCTGTCAGCAGTGCTGGGCGGGACCCAGTCGCTGCACACCAACTCCATGGACGAGGCGTACGCCCTGCCAACGGAGGAGGCGGTGCAGATCGCCCTCAGGACCCAACAACTCATCGCGCACGAGACCGGCGTGGCCGATACCGTGGACCCCTTGGCCGGCTCCTACTACGTAGAGGCCCTCACCCGGGAGATAGAAGAACGCGCCATGGACTACATCCGCAAGATCGACGACATGGGGGGGTCTCCCAGGGCCATAGAACAGGGGTTCATACAGCGCGAGATCCAGGACTCCGCCTATCATTATCAGAAAGAGATCGAGTCAGGAGACCGGGTGATCGTCGGTATCAACAAGTTCCAGACGGAGGAGGTCCCACTGACCGGCCTCCTCAGGGTTGACCCTGCCGTTCGGGAAAGGCAGACGGCGAGGCTGACGGAGATAAGGGCTGCCAGGGATTCTGGCCAAGTCCAGCGCCAGCTGGCCTCGCTTCGGAAGGCCGCCCAAGGCACGGAGAACCTGATGCCGATCATCCTTGAGTGCGTTCGGGCCCAGAGCACCCTCGGAGAGATCTGCGATGTGCTCAGGGAGGTGTTCGGGGAATACCAGGCATCTGTCACATTCTGAGGAGGATCTGTCCATGGGGAACGGCAGGAGGATCAGGGTCCTGGTTGCCAAACCAGGCTTGGACGGACACGATCGAGGGGCCAAGGTCCTTGCCAGGGCATTGAGGGACGCTGGCATGGAGGTCATATATACCGGGATCAGACAGACCCCGGAGCAGGTGGTGAATGCAGCCATACAAGAGGACGTGGACGTCCTTTGTCTGAGCAGCCTCTCCGGTGCTCATGACCATCTATTCCCGCGCATCACGTCCCTCCTCAAGGAAAAGGGGGGACAGGACGTCCTGGTCTTGGGAGGAGGGATCATCCCCGAGGAGGATATCCCAGCCCTGAAGCGATCCGGTATCTCGGAGTTGTTCGGCCCTGGGACATTCACCAGTGATATCGTGAAGTACATCGAGGAGCATGCCCCCAGGAGGGGATGAACTCGCGCTTGCCGACCACGGGTTGCAACGGGGAAAAAACTAGTGAGAAGGCACCCACTGGAGTGCCGGGCAGGGGCCTTCCATCCCATTGGTTCTCAGAGGGACAAGGGTGACTCCACACCAAGGAGATGAGGATGAAGATACTGCACATAGATCACATAGGGATCGCCGCCAAAGAGATGGAAGCGGCGCTGAGCTTCTTCACGGACAAGCTCGGGATGGATGCCACCGGGTTCGAGACCATAGAGGACCAGGCCGTGCGCGTGGCGTTTTTGCCTCTCAGCGAGGGGGAATTGGAGATCCTCGAATCCACCAAGCCGGACGGCCCTGTGGCCAAGTTCATAGAGTCGCGGGGAGAGGGAGTCCAGCACATCGCCCTGCGCGTGGACGACCTTGAGGCAGCCCTCAAGGAACTGAAGGATAAGGGCGTCCGTCTCATCGACGAGAGACCTCGAATAGGTGCCGGAGGGGCACGTATCGCATTCATTCATCCCAAGGAGACCCATGGGGTCCTCCTCGAGCTCTGCGAGAGGCGTCCTGTCTAGGACCTCCCCGAGGCAGGCATGGGGATCTGGCCCCACCCTTCGCCCTGAGCGGGATTTCGGACAGGTGACCCTCTGGCTGCGGCTGCAACTGAACGGGGGTCTGTGTCGAGGGTGAGCCCAACCATGCGGAGGAGGAGCTCGAGTGTGGACCTGAGCAAGTTCTTCGAGCCCGAGGGCGTGGTTGTTGTGGGGGCGTCGGCGACCCCACGCAAGCCAGGAAACGACGTCATTCGGAACATACTCGCCAATGGGTACAAGGGGGATCTATATCTGGTCAACCCGAGGGGAGGGGAGATCCTGGGGATGAAGGTCTATAGGTCCATCCGGGAGCTCCCCGGGGGCATAGACCTGGCCATCATCATCCTACCTGCCAAGGAAAACCCCAGCGCGGTCAGGGAGTGCGCCTCCAAGGGGATCAAGGCCATGGTCCTGGGAGCAGGGGGGTTCTCCGAGGTCGACCATTGTGGAGAGGCCCTGCAGAAGGAACTCATGGAGGTGATCGCCGAGACCGGTGTGCGGGTGATCGGTCCCAACACCTCAGGCCATACCTCGACCCCGTACAGCTTCA
>CAZOXN010000157.1:0-6241 GCA_964583655.1 uncultured Desulfarculaceae bacterium
CCTGCACGAGCTAGCCAGCTCTTTGGGCCACTACAAGAAGATCATCCCTTGAGCCAAGGGGGTTCTCCGCCTGGCCCCGTGGCTCACCGGGCAGGGGTCAGGCGCGCCTTGGAGAGCATCTCCAAGGCCGCCTGCTGCTCCCCGAGCTCCGGGTCGTTGTAGAGTATGGTGAAGGCCAGGGGCAGGTCCCCCACCAAGGCGATGCCCTGGGTCAGGTGCCTGTACTCGCCAGGCCTGGGGGCCTTGTCCGTCAAGGAGAAGTAGAATCCCGAGACGCCGTCACCAGCGAGTTCTTGGAGGGCCAAATCCGCCTCCATGGCCCTGGACAAAAGCCTCTGCCCCGCTTCTTCCACCCTCCTGCGGACCTCTGCGGTATTCCCTCGGCCAAGCCCGCTCAGCTGAGGCCCCCCTGGGGTGATCTGAACGAGGAATCCGCGTCCGGAGGCCGGGGAGAACTCTATCTTGGGGGATAGGAACCGAGGCCCCTTTTTCACCGTGTCCTTCCAGTGCGCTGGGGCGATCAATTCCAGAGTGCCGTGCTTTTCGATGGGGAAGGGCCTCGAGGTCAGCCCTTGACCCATGGCAGACCCATGGGATAGCGTTGCGCAAATGAGGGCCGCTTCGAGCACCTTGGTCCCGACTAGGGCCAGCCGCTTTCTCCGTCGCACGGTTACCCCCCCACAGAACTCCTCAGAGTTCCACCACGCAGTCGTCTCCGACCATGAGGCACAGGGCCTCGCTGAGGCCGTGCCTCCTCTTGACCACAGAGTTCTTTCCCACCACCGAGTCCTCTAGTCTCTGTATCTTCTCGATTCGGCACCCCTCAAGCAAGACCACGTGCTCCACAGAGCTGTCCTTGAGGAAACAGCCGTCGCCTATGCTGGAGAATGGGCCCACGAAAGAGCCTTCAATGGTGACCTCCGCCCCGAGGACCACCGGGCCGCGAATCACGCTCTCGCGCACCGCGCAGGTCTCTGGGATCACCACCCGGCCGGTGACCACGGACCTTCCATCTACGAAGCCACGGACATCGCGCTGGATCCACTCGTCCAGGACCACACGGTTGGCATTGAGGAGGTCGTCCTTCTTCCCCGTGTCCAGCCACCATTCCTCTATCACTTCGCTGTTGACCCTGTGTCCTCGATCTATGAGCCTTTGGATGGCATCGGTGATCTCCAGCTCTCCCCTCCAAGAAGGCCTTATCTCTTCGATGGCACGGAATATCTGCGGGGAGAACAGGTATATCCCAACGAGGGCGAGGTTGGATCGAGGCTCTTTGGGCTTTTCCACAAGGCGGATGACCTCCCCTTTCTCGTTCACCTCCGCGATGCCAAAGGCAGAGGGGTTGTCGATGGGCTTGAGGAGGATCTGGGCCTCGGGGCCTTCGGATCGGAATTTGTCACAGAATCTCCTTATCCCACCGCCGATCAGGTTGTCGCCGAGATACATCACAAAGGGGCTCTCCCCTAGAAACCCCTGGGCGGTCTTCACCGCGTGGGCCAACCCCCCGGGGCGGTCCTGGACGATGTAAGTGATCTTGGCCCCCCACCTTTCCCCGTCGCCCACCACACGCCTGATCTCGGGCCCTGTCTCCGGCGAGATGATGATGCCGATATCCAGTATCTCCGCCTCGACGAGGTTGTCGATCACGTAAAACAGGATGGGTTTATTGGCCACAGGGACCAACTGCTTGGCCCCGGTATGGGTCAACGGGCGCAGACGCGTCCCGGCCCCGCCGCTCAACACTAGTCCCTTCATGATCAGACTCCATAATGCTCCTGTATCCAGCGGTGATATTCGCCGCTTTGCACGCTCTCGACCCAGGCCTTGTTCTCTATGTACCAACGCACTGTGTCCTGCAGCCCCTCCTCGAACGTGCGCAGCGGGACCCAACCCAGTTCCCGTCGGATCTTGCTGGTATCCAAGGCGTATCTGCGATCATGTCCTGGGCGGTCGGCCACAAAGGCGATGAGCTCCCTTCGAGATCGCCCTGAAGGCGGAGGGACCATTTCGTCCACCAGGTCGCATATCCGCTGGACCAGAGAGAGATTCTGCATCTCGGTCTCGGCCCCCACATTGTAGATCTGCCCGCGTTCCCCTTGGCACATGATCCTCCATATGCCGTGACAATGATCCTCCACATGGATCCAGTCCCTCACATGGAGCCCGTCTCCATACACTGGAAGGGATTTCCACTCCAGGGCCCTCAGGATCATCAGGGGAATGAGTTTCTCAGGGAACTGGTACGGCCCGTAGTTGTTGGAGCAATTGGAGATGGTGACGGGCAGCCCGTAGGTCTTGTGGTAAGCGCGCACCAAGAGGTCCGAAGCCGCCTTCGATGCCGAATAAGGGCTGTTGGGGCGGATCGGACTCTCCTCTGAGAACGTTCCCCTCTCCTCGAGGCTCCCGTAGACCTCGTCGGTGCTGACATGGTGGAAGAGGGCGACCCCGTGGGATCGCGCCATCTCCAGGAGCTGGAACGTCCCCATCACATTGGTCTGAAGGAAGTCCTTGGGCCTGCGGATGGATCGATCCACATGGGACTCCGCGGCCAGATTGCAGATGGCCCCCACCCGATGGGCCGTGAATATCTCTTGGAGGGCTGATTCATCGGAGATGTCGGCACGGCAGAAGAAATACCTGTCCGGGAACTCCTCTTGAATGTCCTCAAGATTTCTGGGATTGGCAGCGTAAGTGAGTTTGTCCACATTGACTATCTTTCCGCTGAACCCCGCCCTCTTGAACAGGAACCGAATGAGATTGGTCCCGATGAATCCACACCCGCCGGTCACCAAGATGGTGTCCCAGGACATATTTCCTCCTCAACCCGCCACGGCCTCGCGGCGAAGATCTGGGCCGTGTCTTTCTACGAACCTTCTGAGGTCCTCTTTCCAGTGGGGCATCATATCCAGACCGAGCTCCTCGAGCCTTCGATTCGCCAGGACGGAGTTCGAGGGTCTGACGGCAGGCCTCGGGTAGTCCCGTGTGCTGCAAGGAGTGATCTCGGCACGGACCCCCATCTGCTCCAGGAAGACGCGTGCGAACTCATACCAGCTGCAATGGCCGTGGGAACTGGCATGGACCGTGCCCCTGACCCGATGCTCGATGAGCAGGAGGATCTGTCTCGCCAGGGTACTGCTCCAGGTGGGAGATCCGAACTGATCCTGGACTACCCGCAGGGCCCTACCCTGAAGGGCCTGGGCGAGGATCACCTTGGGGAAAGATCTCCCTGAGGCCCCGTAGAGCCACGCGGTTCGAACGATGAGGTGTTCTCGGGCATTGGATCGCACTGCCCGCTCCCCCTCCAACTTGGTTCGACCATAAACATTCAAGGGGGCGGGTGCGTCATCCTCATGGTAAGCCTCTGAGAGGGGTTTGGTGCCGTCGAAGACATAATCCGTAGAGACCTGGACAAGGTAAGCCCCTATGCGGGAGGCCGCCCTCGCCAAGCCCCCTGGGCCCAAGGCATTGACCCTTCGCGCCTCTTCCCTCTCTTGTTCGCACCTGTCGACTTGGGTATAACCCGCGCAATTCACGATCACAGACGGGCACAACCCCAAGACGCACTCCATGACGGACTTCTCATCGCTGAGGTCCAGCTCTGCCCTGGTCAAGGGGATCACCGGCCACGCCTCACCCATGACCTCTACGCAGTCCCGTCCGAGCATCCCGCCTGCCCCGACGATGAGGACCCGGTGGAGGCTCACCAGTAATGTCTCCCATGGGCCCTGTAGAAATCCACGGTCCTCCTCAGACCCTCCCGCAGAGGAGTCTTTGGCTCCCATCCCGTGTGGGCCCTGAGTTTGGCGTCGTCGGTAACGACATCTCCCACTTCTATGGTCTCCCTATTCTTTGGCCAAGGCACATGACGGTAACTCCCTGAGCCGCAGGCCTCGATGATGGCCTTGACCAGATCCAGGAAGCTGATGCGCTCCAGGGCCCCGATGCAGTAAGCCTCCCCCACGGCCTCCTCTGTGACCCCCAACCTGAGGAGGGCCTCGACGGCATCGTCCACATAGAGCATCTCCCTGAGCTGTTTGCCGTCCCCGTATACCTGTATCTCCTCTCCCTCGAGGGCCAAACGGATCAAGTAGTTCTGCGCGCCGTACTGGGCGTGCCTCATCTGGTGCCGGGGACCATAGGTGTTGCCCAGGCGAAGCGAACTCACCCTGAGCCCGCAGATGGCCGCATACTGGAAATGATACCACTCCACGGCTTGCTTGGAGACTGCGTAGACGTCCCTGGGATTGGGCAACGTCCTCTCGGTGATGGGGAGTCGGTCCACCTTGCCGAACTGAGCCCTAGAGCCGACATAGACCACCCGAGCCTGAGGGTTGCAGGACCTGAGGAGATCGAGGAAGCGCACCTGCGACACCACGTTGGTCTCCAAGTCGTAAAGCGGCCGCTCCATGGAGGCCAGATGGCTCGACTGCATGGCGATATTGAATATCATCTCCTTCCCCTCGGCGCACCCCCGGGCCGCATCTTGGTCCCCAAGGGGCGCGACCGTCACCTCAACCCGGTCTCGGATGGGTTCGATGTTGTGCCAGTTGCCGCCCAGGCCTTCCAGGAGTCCGTCGAGGATGCTCACACTGGCCCCGAGCTCCACGAGGCGTACGGCCAGATTGCTCCCAAGGAATCCGAGTCCCCCAGTGATCAGGGTCCTCATCCCACGGTAATGCCCCATGAAATCCCCCACGCGATCCTCTCCTTTCCGAAGATCGAATAAAAGAAATAGCGCAATTACACGGCTGTTTCAATATGCAGGGCAGCGCAGCTTCCACCATGCCAGGGCGGAGCCGGCCGCCGAGGCTTGGAAAGGCCCGTCCATCGTATCGTGCCGCGATCCCATGGACCGTGGTTGTTTGACACACAGGAAGGGCTGGGGTAGATTCGTTGGTGCCCCAGGGAATCCGAAAAAAGGGGGAGGCCATGGGCAGAGGCAAGGAGATCGCGTTCGCTGGATCTGGTCAGATGGGAGACGCCTTGATCCGGGGGCTCCTGGAGGCTGGTTTTTGCAAGGCGGAGCAGATCATAGCCTCCGATGTCCGACAAGAGAGGTTGGACGAGATCAAGGGCAGGTACGGGATCGAAGTCACCTCCCGCAACACTGAGCTCCCGGTCAAGAGTCAAACACTCGTCCTGGCGGTCAAACCTCAGGACATCTCCTTGGTGCTCTCCGAGATGAAGCCCCTCGTAGGGGAGGGGCACCTGGTGATCAGCATAGCGGCAGGGGTCCCTTTGAGCTATCTGGAGGCCCGCCTCAACGAAGGGGCCCGTGTCATACGGGTGATGCCCAATATGCCATGCCTCCTGAAGGTGGGGTGCTCAGCCCTAGCCGGCGGCCGTTTCGCGACCCGTCACGACATGGACAGGGCCAAGGCCATGTTCAGGTCAGTGGGTGAGGTAGTTGAGGTAGAGGAGAAGTGGATGGATCTGGTCACGGGGTTGAGCGGGAGCGGCCCGGCCTATGTCTTCCTCTTCGCGGAGGCCCTCATGGAGGCTGGGGTCCGACTGGGGCTCTCCCGAGCTGTGGCCAGGACCCTCGTGTGCCACACCCTGAAAGGGGCGGCCGAGATGCTCCTGGCCTCCGAGGCACATCCCGCCGAGCTCAAGGATCGCGTTTCATCGCCTGGAGGGACCACCCTGGCCGGGTTGGCAGAGCTGGAGAAGGGGGCCTTCAGGTGGTTGCTGCTCCAAGCCGTGGACAAGGCAGCCCAGCGTTCCAAGGAACTCGCCCAGGCCCTATAGCTGCTGCGGGGAGTCCCTACGACCTCACCCGGGACGTGGGCCGAACAGGGCGGTACCGATCCTGATGAAGGTGGCCCCCTCCTCGATGGCGACCTCGAAGTCACCTGTCATGCCCATGGAGAGCTCGTCGAGGGAATGTGGCGGGAGGACGAGCGCCCTTGTGCGATCCCGCAACTCCCGAAGGAGCCGGAAACAGGGGCGGGACGTCTCGGGGTCCTCGGAGTAAGGGGGCATGGTCATGAGTCCCCTCACCCGGATGCGGGGAAGCTGGATCAACACTTGAAGGAGCTGGGCCAGACCGTCAGGGGAGACACCGGACTTGGTCTCCTCTCCTGAGATGTTCACCTGGACGAGGACCTCCAGCGGGTCAGGCCCAGGCACCCTGCGGTCCAGCTCCCTTGCCAAGGACAAGCGGTCCACGGTATGGACCATCCTTAAGCGACCCACTACGTGTCTTGCCTTGTTGGACTGAAGGTGCCCGATGAAGTGC
>CAZOXN010000158.1:0-6234 GCA_964583655.1 uncultured Desulfarculaceae bacterium
TGAAACTAGGTACGGCCTCTTTGGGGAGGGGAGTCAGCCGGACAGGGTCCTGTGAGGACCGAGAAAGGCCCTGGGTATGCAACGCATCGTGGTCTTCCAACAAGGAAACAGCGGAGAGCCCAAGATAAAGGGGATCAGGGGCCGTGGGAGGAATATCACGATCTCTCAGGTGATCACCCTGAGTCCATCCCTTCCCCCTATCATCGACGATCCCGAGGAGTACCTACCTGGGGACATAGAGGCCGACCTGGTCCTCGATTTCATGAAGCACCCGGACCTCTCCTTCGCCTTGGCCGAGATGTGCAAAAGGAAGGGGATTCCGGTGGTCGCCTCCGGGAAGAAGATAAGGGTCCAGGGGACCATCACCCCGCCCACTTGATGCGGCCTGTCGAGGCAGGTCTGCCTCGGGCCCTACGGCGAGCAATTCGGAAGTCCGGAGTTCTTGGTCGAGATAACGGACGGAAAGATCTCGGCAGTCCATGTCATCCGCGGGGCCTCCTGCGGGGCCACATGGGAGGCGGCCGAGAGGATAAGGGGGCTGGCCCCGGACCAGGCCGCGGTGCGCATCGGGCTGGAGGTGCAGTTCTTCTGCAGGGCCGACCCTTCCGGCTGGGACCCGATCTACGGGAAGAGCCCTGTCCACTTCGCCGGGGAGGTCCACAGGGCGGCCCTGGCCAAGGCTATACAGTCCATACAGGAGCGCCATCAGAATCTCCATCATCGGCACCCGGCATCTCAACTTCCTGCCGAAGATCCGACATAACCTTTTTGGATGGCGTATTTGACCAGCTCAGTACTCCGCTTGAACTTCTGCCTCCTCCCGACGTACCCCCGACCATGACAGGTCCGTGTTGTCTGCAGACTTGTAATTTTGTATGCTCTGGCGAGCTGTGACATAACACGGCTCGACAAACGATCTCCCTGTCGGTCTGGAAACGTTACCGCGGTCGTCAGGGGCGGGCGGGAGTATACCTATGGAGGACAGGACTCATTTCTCTTACTTTTTTGAACCAGAGAGCGTCGCAGTGATCGGATCGCTGAGAAAAGAGGCAATGGTCAGCGGATACCTGGCTGTGAAGTCGCTATTGGAGTCCAGTTACGAGGGTCAGATATACCCGGTAGGTCCTGGATACAACGAGGTCCATGGGCTCAGATCATATCCTTCCATCACCCACGTGCCGAGGAAGGTGGATTTGGCCATCATCATAATAAACTCCCGAGGGGTCCCCGAAGTCATGAGGGAGTGCGCCTCCAGAGGGGTCAAGGCCGTGGTCCTTGTCACCGATGGCTTTGCCGAAAGGAACGAAGAGGGGGCCAGGCTTCAGGACCATGTCCTGCAGATAGCAAGGGCAAGTGGTATCCGAATAGTCGGACCAAACACCGCCGGAATTCTCAACACTAGAAACGGGCTCAACCCATGTCCATACCTAACCCCTGGCCACAGGATCAGCGTCGGTGGAGTGAGCTTGGGGGCACAGACAGGCTTGGTAAACCCTCAGGCATTTCCTTACTCGAGCTTCCCCATGGGAATAAGCAAGGTGTGCGATTTCGGAAATAAGTGCGACCTCGACGAGTGCGACTTCTTACAATATTTGGAGTCAGATGAGTCCACTGCGGTTATCTGCCTGCACCTTGAAAGCATACGAGACGGGCGCAGATTTCTGGAGATCTCCAGGAGGGTTGCATCCAAGAAGCCCTTGTTGGTGTTAAAGACGGGCAGGACACGGGCCGGTGCCAAGGCTTCAGCCTCGCACAGTGGATCCCTCTCGGTTGACGATGAGATCTTCGAATCTTCATGCAGGCAGGCTAACGTGATACGACTTCGCAGTTTCAGCGAGCTTTTCGAAGTGCCCAAGATCTTTGCGACCCACAAGCTCCCCAGGGGCAATCGCCTCGGGATCGTGACCTTCACAGGGGCAGCTGCCGTGAGTGCCATCGACGAGGCGCATATGTACGGGTTAAGAAGTGACAAGCTCTCACCCGGCACGGCGGAAATGCTCGACCAGATCTTCCCCGGATTGGGGAAACTCCCCGTGGATGTGGGTCCCCTTCCGGGTGCCGTCAGGGACTTCTTTTCGATTTATCCCGAGATCCTGAAGTCCGTGGTGGCCGACGACCGAGTGGACTGCGTATTGAGTGTCTTGTGGGCAGATCCCTCTGGCGAGGCCACTGTAAAGATATACACTGAACTCTACCATGAGCTGAGGCTCATCTCTGAAAAGCCCATCGCGACGTGGATATATGGCCCGGACAAGGCGATTACCGAAGGACTCACAAACAGGTTGGAAAAGATGGGCTTCCCAGTCTTCGCCGACCCGGCCACCGCCATAAAGGCGCTGGGAGTGGCGTTCCGGTTCGCAAGCAAGACGCGAAAATGACGATCCTGATCGCCAAAGGACGCTCCGAGAAGGCTTGCTGATTCCCTTCCCAGCCAGCAACGACGCTGCCACGGGTTAAGCCCCGAATTCCCCTCCATGATTTCGCGGCCGGAGGCTCGCGCCTGACCTCTTCTGGGATCGGGCTCCACTACCGCGTCCTCCTGGGGCAGGAAAGATGCAATGCGTCTGTGTCATGTCTCACGACCGGACAATCTGCGGGTTGGGCCCCAGGGGGATGGATCCTGGTTTGTCATCTTCAAGACTCAGCAGCCAACTGCAGCAGATCTCATCCGGGGATTGCCTCGGTGGCAGCTTGAGGGGCTTCACCCTGATCCTATTGTCCACGGTATCCGCCAAGGCAGTCAGGTATGCGCCCTCAACGGGCTCGCAAGTGAGAACCTCGCGGCCCATGCGCTCCATCGCCTCCAAGGCTGGACAGGCATTCACCCTGAAGACCAGTCGTGTGGGATTATCCTCGACGAAGTCGAAACGGATCGAATACCACAAAGGGTCGTAGCTGATGACGTCCTTGATGGCCTCCAGAGGTTCCGAGGCAATCTGAAAGTGCCTTCTAATCCGCTTAACCGACAGGCGAGCATATTTTTCCCAGACCTCAACATCCATGGCCAGAGCCCTTTCAAAGCCGTCGGCCTTTTCCGCAGCAAGGAACCACAGACCGTCCACAGCCATGGCGAGGTCTGCCATCATCATAATCCGCTTCAACAGGTCCTCTCTCGACAGCGCCTCGATCCTCTCGATCATGGATGGACTCCTGGACCGTTCATGGACGTTGCTAACGTTGGCAGGCAGAGTCTACCATTGCCCAACCGCAATCTCTCATGGACAATACTTATTCTGCATTGGGCGCACGTGTCAAGCCATGCCCGAGGATGGGCTCTTGACAACTTCACCCGACTGCCCTAGTAAGGCACAAAGGAGGCCTTTTTCGGCCCAGCATCCGGTGCAGGCGAAGATCATGCTCAAGGTCATGGCCTTGCTCAAGAGGAAAGATGGGATCACATTCGAGGAATTCTCGCGATACTGGAGGGAGAGACATGCCCCGCTCGTTCTCAAGACCTTGCCAGGCTTGCGGAGATATGTCCAGAATCATGCGATGAGGCTCTCCAAGGGCCATCCCCCTTTTGATGGCGTAGCCGAGATCTGGCTCGATGATTTGCAGTCGTGGAGAGACATGTTGGGATTTATGGCCAGCGAAGAGGGAAAGGTCATCCGGGAAGACGAGGAACGATTCCTGGACAGGGGAAGTATCGTTTTTCTCCTCGTAGAAGAGAAGGTGATAAAGGAGTAACAGCACAGGGGCTATGGCCCTCGGGCACGAGCCGAACTAGCTCACTGGTCGATCCTCTTGCGCCCTTACCTTTTTCAGGAGATCGTGGCGGTCGGCCAGGATCGAGAAGACCCTGGCCCCGTCCTCCACCGTGGGATACAACATGACACCTCTCTCGAGGAGATCTAGCAGCCCGTCGTACTTGCGACGAAGGACCCACCGAGCCACAGGTGACGTGAGTATGAGAGGCTTGTTCCACCTCCTCGCATAATCTGCAAAGAGCCCGCACTCCCTTACCGTCTCCTCGACGCGCCTTTTCAAGGCCACGTTCCTGGGATCGGTCAGGTCCAAGGGTCCGTCCACACCGTCTATGATGGGATAGACCCAGCCCACCCCGATGGCGATGACCCCGTCCACCTCACCGCTCTCCATGAGGATAGGGACCAAGTCCGCTGGCCCTGCGTATCCCAGGCCACCCACCAGGTCCACCGGGTTGTTGGGAGACCACCAGGGTGGCAAGTGCGATCGCAACCGTTCGATCAAGGGCCCTGAGAACTGAACAACATCCAGACCTAGCCTGGCGCATGCATCGGCCGCCATCACCCCCAGGCCTCCCCCGCCCGTGACTATGCCAACCCTCCGTCCCATGGGGAGAGGCGTTGTCAACAGGGCAGCCGCTGCCAGCACGGCGTCATCCGTCGAACCGGCCCTCACGAGTCCGGCCTGTCTGCACACGTCGTCGAACAACTCATCCGACCCAGCCAGGACGCCGGTGTGGGATCGAGCGGCCCTTCTTCCAGCATTCGTCCTGCCGGTCTTTAGGACAACGACCGGCTTCTCCATGGCCGTCCTCCGCGCAAAGCGAAGGAACCCCCGCCCGTCTCCCGTCCCTTCCACGTGCAGGAGGATCACCTTGGTCTCTGGATCCCTGCGGAAATACTCCAGGTAGTCGGGCCAACCGAGGTCCGCACAGTTTCCCGCCGAGATCACCTTGGAGCATCCAAGCCCGAACTCCGCCAGCTGGGCTGAAAGAATGGTGCAGAGATTCCCGCTCTGGCTGGCAATCCCTATGGCTCCAGGCTTCGGCCTGAAACGAGGGAACCATGGGTGAAGGCCCTTGCTGGGTACCGAGATGCCCTGGCCGTTCGGGCCTACGAGGATCATCCCGGCTTCTCGCGCCCTCCTGACCATCTCCTCCTGCAGTGCCTCTCCATTCTCCCCGAGCTCCGCAAAGCCAGCAGTGACCACCACGCCGGCCCTGACGCCGAGCTTGGCGCATTCGGAAATGGCGTCCGGAATGAGGGCCGCCGGTATCGCGAAAACGGCTAGATCCGCTGGCCCCGGGACATCTAGCACGGACCTATAGGCCTTGCACCCCTGAACGCTTTCCTCTTTGGGATTGACCGGATAGATCTCTCCCTCGTATCCTCCGTCCAACAGGTTCCGGAGGACCAGACCCCCCCATTTCCCCAGGCTGTTCGAGGCACCCACGAACAGTATGGACCTCGGGGAGAAAAGTCTGTCCATCGCAAGAATCCGTTCTTCCACCGCAGATCCCTCCAAGACGCTCCCAACCCCCCTCAACGTCAAAAGGCCGCCCACGAGCGTCCGTGCCACCCCGGCCTCTCCTGACAAAGCCACTCGCCTTATCCTTGCATTCCAGGGCCTGCGGGCTTTGGCGACCTAGGGCTGGGACGTCCTCGAGCAGCCTGACACGATATCAAATCTACGACATGGCGCGCCCCCTGGCAACCCTGTGCTGGCAGCAGCCGTCGGCAGCACCAGCAAGACGGAGACGTCCTCACCTCTGGCTTGAGCGCAGATCCGCTATTTTACCCAAAACAGGTTTGACCGAAACTGGGTAAATCTTACCCAAAAGTGGTTTGACCGGAATTGGGTAATCCCACGAATCGCTGGGCGAGATGGCGGGCTATAAGAGGGGCGTTTCCGCCGGCACGGTTGTTGATGATCACGTTGGCCGTGACCCCGTTTTCCGCAGCCTCCCGCATGATGGCCACAGCATCCTCAATCATCTGGGGCTGCAGCATTCCATCCACCAATTTGTCGAACGGATGGGCCTTGGCATAGGCATCTTCATAGCGCATCCCAAGGGGTGTCATGAGCCTGATCACGCACTGCCTCCCGGCGTTGAAGAACCTCTTGCCTGCAAGGGCGAACTGTCGCCCCAGCGGGGGGAGCCACGTCCAGTGAGACAGGACTTGTCCCACGCCATGCCTCTCCAATGTGTCGAAGAGAACTTCGCTCAGGTACGACTCTGTCCGGAGCTCCACGTGATAGCGCTCATCTCTCGGAACGGCCTGGAAAAAGGCATCCAGGGCCTTGGCCATCTCCTCCGGCTCGCTCCGCTCCGACCTGCGGTGGTACTCCTGCTCGAAGATGAGCCCTAGCAGGTTCTCCCCTAGCAGCGCCACTGCGGGTCCGTAGAACAGATGGATGAAGGCCTCTGGGGCCAGATAGGCCTCGTTTTCCGAGTACGCCTCCCCCCTCCTGAGCCTCCTGGCGAAGATGAGCTGAGGCACCTTGAGCAGGAGTCGGTCCCCTGTCCTC
>CAZOXN010000159.1:0-6194 GCA_964583655.1 uncultured Desulfarculaceae bacterium
GCCCCGATCCCTTGGGCTGCCCCAGTGACCACGGCCACTCGACCTTTCAGATCCATCCCTTCCTCCCCAGTTTCCCTTTCTTGGTACCCACTACCAGGGTCGGTTTCCTCTCCGTTGTTGAAGCAACCAAGAAGTCCTCCCTTACGATGTCTTTCTATGCTCGATCGGGCTTACAGTAAGCTAGTTAAAATGAACTTCACTCAGTCTCGAGTAAGCAACAATCGAGTCGAACGACCGGATTATTACCATTTGCAGCCGATCCGGTCAAGGCTAAGAGAAGTTCCGAATGGGCTTGACAAGCCGCTTTTTCTGAAATACGTACAGGCAGTTTCCTTAAGGCCTCAGGATAAGTCGGGAGGTGGTCCGATGGCCGTGACTGCAATGGACGAATTGTCGAGGGAGGAGTTGGAAAAAAGGATCAGACTGCTGTCCGAACTGGCAATTGCTCTGGACGGACTCTGGTTCTTGGCCGCCGAGGAGGCAGAAGGATATGACAAGGCCCTGGAAATGGACGTCAAGGTGTGGAAGAGATATGCCTCCCTTTCGGTGAAACGGATCCGCAGGTACTTCGACGTCCGATCCACAGGCCTGGAGGCTATCAAGGAATTCATCGCCTACGACCCGTTCTGGTTCACCATTGGATTCGAGACCGTGGAGGATGGGCCGGACCGTTTGGTGTTCCAGGTAAGGAACTGTCCTTCCCTCGAGGCCATGGAGAGGATGGGTAGGGAGAGGCTCACCTGCGAAGCGGTGGAACTCCCTTACATGGAAAATCTTGCCGCTGCCGTGGACCCGAGGGTGAAGGTCCGGGCCCTGAAGTTACCCCCGAGGAAATCGCCCGACGAGATCGCCTGCAAGTGGCTCTTCTACCTGGACGACTCAGTCCGATAGCGGTCTCATGGGACCGGGCCTCGCTGCGGGCAAGGGGCTGCGTCGGGATCACGGTGTCCTGGTTGGGCCTGGCACGGGCGTGCTTTTTTCGTCCAGAGATTACCGTCTTGTAACGACTCGTCCAGCGCGGGACAATCCAGGGGGGCAGGTCCCAAGGCCGAAGTTTTTTCTTGGGTTCGAGGTCAAGGGCTTCCAGCCTTGGCGCAGACACAAAAGCGTCCCATGCCCAAGGAGACACGGGTCTGAGGCAGCGAACTCGGGTCTGTCAGGCACGGTACTTGCTATGAAAACACTTGCTGATCGACACCTTTGATGCGCCATCGAGAGGGACTGGTGGTGAGCCTGGTCAAGACCCATGAGATCCTCGTGAAGAAGATCTCCCTGACGAGGATAGAGAGCATCGATAAGGAGCAAAAGGGGGCTGTGATCGGCTGGGAGTACGGGCCTCCTCGCAAGGGGGAGAGGTACAGCGTCTATCTGGGCGAAGGGAAGGTCCTCAGGACCAGTCCGGTGGAAGACGTAAAGGAGACGCATTACGCCCTGCTGGTCAAGACCAGGAACTCCGTCTATCGGGTGGAATACATAAAGGCAAGACCCTCCAAGGAAAAGAAGGAATAGGGGTATAGCGGACCGGCAGGCATCCAGGCGTCCCGCGCGTGTCGCTGTACGCGCAACCGATCACAGGGTGGTGGCGTTTCTCGCAGCGGCTTGCCTGACTGCCGCGCTTCGCTTGGCGCAGGCAGGGCGGAGACTCGAGGAGAAGAGAAACGCCACCACCTTCCGTGACCAATCATCCATCTGTCAGCCCAGACCCGTCTTGCGGGGACCCGCCTTTGCCTTTTCTATCAGCTCAGCCAGGGTGGCCAGCTTTGGCGGGGGCGGGGTTTCAAAACAGCGACGCCACTCCTCAGGACCCAGATCCTTGGCCACCACAGAACGGAGCCGAGGTAGAACCTCCTCCCAGCAGGCCAGAAGTCTCCTGCACGGCCTGCCCTCGGGCATGTTGTAACAGTAACTCAGCGGCACCTGGTGTCCCAGCTGGGGGCAGCGGATCTCAGGGACTTTCCTCTCCATGGTCTACCTCTTGGGTTTCGGGAGTTGGGATATATCCTTCAGGGCCCTCTGGATGTCCTCCTCCGGGAGGTCGTAATCTATCAGTTTTCCCTCGAAGTAGGCGAGATAGGCCCCGAGATCCAGCAATCCATGACCGCTCCAGTTGAACAGGATCACCTTTTCCTTTCCTTCTTCCTTGGCCTTCAGGGCCTCGCGGATGACCATGGCTATGGCATGGGACGTCTCCGGCGCACTGACGAAGCCCTCGGACCTGGCGAACTCCACCCCAGCCCTGAAAGTCTCCAGTTGCGGCACCGCCACAGGGGACACCAGGCCATCCAGGACGAGCTGGCTCAAGATGGGGGCTATCCCGTGGTAACGCAACCCGCCGGCGTGGATGGGGGCTGGGATGAAGGTGTGCCCCAAGGTATGCATTGCCAGCAACGGGGTCATCATGACCGTGTCCCCGAAGTCATACGCAAAAGGCCCGCGGGTCATGGTGGGGCAGGACGAGGGCTCCACTGCGTAGATCTCCACCTCGCGACCGTTGATCTTGTCAGAGACGAAGGGGAGGGCCAACCCCGAGAAGTTGCTCCCGCCTCCTGCACAACCTATCACGACATCCGGATACTCCCCCACCTGTGCCAGCTGTTTCTTGGCCTCGAGGCCTATGATGGTCTGGTGCAAGAGCACGTGGTTGAGCACACTCCCAAGGGAGTACTTGGTCTGCTCCCCTTTCACCGCGGCCTCCACGGCCTCGCTGATGGCGATGCCGAGGCTTCCCGGGGAGTTCGGGTCCTGGGCCAGGATCTTGCGGCCTGCCTCGGTCTCATTGCTGGGGCTCGGAATGCAGTTCGCCCCCCAGCTCTGCATCATGATGCGGCGGTACGGCTTCTGCTCGTAGGATACCCTGACCATGAAGACCTTGCACTCCAGACCAAAGAGACAGCATGCAAAGCTCAGGGCGCTCCCCCACTGCCCGGCCCCTGTCTCTGTCGTCAATCTTTTGACGCCTGAGACCTTGTTGTAGTAAGCTTGGGGGATGGCCGTATTTGGCTTGTGACTCCCGGGCGGGCTGACACCCTCGTTCTTGAAGTAGATCCTGGCCGGGGTGCCGAGGTGAGCCTCGAGTCTCGCAGCCCGGACCAGGGGAGTGGGTCTGTAAAGGAGATACTTCTCTATTACCTCCTCAGGGATGTCGATCCAACGCTGCGGGCTCACCTCCTGTTCGATGAGGGGCATGGGGAAGATGGGGGCCAGGTCATCCGGGCCCACCGGCTGCCCAGTGCCCGGGTGAAGGGGGGGCTGCATCGGGTTGGGGAGATCCGGCAGTATGTTATACCATTGCCTCGGTATCTCTTCTTCTTTGAGCATGATCTTCTTGGCCTTTTCCATCTGTCTCCTCCTTTACGTGAATTAAAAAAGGCCGCGAGTCTTGTGCTCGCGGCCCAAAAAAACTTCGCGAGCCGGGTAAGGCGGCTCGCGTCTCTTCAGTAGGATTGTCAGCTAGAAGGCCTGCCGGCGCGCCTCACCCCCTATGTGAGCCGCGCCACCACCACAAAGCGATCTGACAGGCGTGGGATTTCATGGTCTTCTTGATAACACACCAAGGATCCCGGTGTCAAGACTTTTTCCACCTTTCGTCTGGATTTTCGATCCAACGTGATTATCTTTGAAAGCGGAACGTATGAGAAATGGATTCGAGGAAGGGGAGATATGGACATTCAGCACTTTACCGTAAAGTCCCAGGAGGCATTGCAAGCGGCCCAAACCAAGGCCGTCAGGTACAATCACCTGGAGGTGGATGGGGAGCACCTCCTCATGGCCCTCCTTGAGCAGCACGAGGGGCTCGTCCCCCGTCTTCTCCAGCGCATGGAGGTCCCTTTGGATCAAGTGAGGGCGCAGGTGGAGGCGGAATTGGATCGCAGGCCCCGCGTCACGGGCCCTGGGGCCGAGCCTGGAAAGGTATATGTCACCCAGCGTCTGAACAAGCTATTGGTCAAGGCCGAGGACGAGGCCAAGCATCTCAAAGACGATTACGTCTCGGTGGAGCATCTGCTCCTCGCCTTCGCAGAGGAGGGGGAAACCACCGCGGCAGGCCGCATCCTGAAGGGATTCGGGGTAACTAGGGACCTGATCCTGAAGGTACTTACCGATGTCAGGGGGCACCAGCGGGTGACTAGTGCTACCCCCGAGGCCGCTTACGAGGCGCTGCAGAAGTACGGTAGGGATCTGGTGGCAGAGGCGAGAAGCAACAGGCTAGACCCAGTCATCGGCCGCGACTCTGAGATCCGTCGTGTCATCCGGATCCTAAGCCGCAAGACGAAGAACAACCCGGTGCTCATCGGCGAGGCCGGAGTGGGCAAGACCGCCATAGTAGAGGGGCTGGCACACCGTATCGTGCGCGGGGATGTGCCTGAAGGACTCAAGGACAAGGCCATCTTCGCCTTGGACATGGGGGCCCTGGTAGCGGGCGCCAAATATCGTGGGGAGTTCGAGGAGAGGCTGAAGGCGGTCCTTCAGGAGATCAAGGAATCTGACGGACGGATTCTGATGTTCATAGACGAGCTCCACACGATCGTGGGGGCAGGCAAGGCCGAGGGGTCCATGGACGCTGGCAACATGCTCAAGCCCATGCTCGCCAGAGGCGAGCTTCACTGCATTGGGGCGACCACCCTAGACGAGTACCGGAAGTACATAGAGAAGGACGCGGCCCTTGAGCGGCGATTCCAACCGGTCATGGTAGACCCCCCCAGCGTGGAGGACACCATCTCGATCCTCCGGGGGCTAAAGGAGCGCTTCGAGGTCCACCACGGGGTCAGGATTCAGGACAATGCGCTGGTGGCCGCTGCAGTCCTCTCGAACCGATACATCACCGACCGCTTCTTGCCGGACAAGGCCATCGACCTGGTGGACGAGGCGTGCGCCATGATCCGCACTGAACTGGACTCCATGCCCTCGGACCTGGATGAGGTGACACGCCGTGTGATGCAGCTGGAGATCGAGGAAGCTGCCCTCAAGAAGGAGCGCGACAAGGCTTCCCAGGAGCGGCTGGAAGTGCTCCGAAAGGAACTTGCCGAACTCCGTTCCAAGGTGGAAGGTCTCAAGGCACAATGGGAGACGGAGAAAGGGGCGATCCGAAAGCTCCAGGCCCTGCGGGAGGAGATCGAACAGGTCCGCCGCGAGATGGAGCAGGCCGAACGCCAGTACGATCTTGACCGAGCGGCCGCGTTGCGCCACGGCAGGCTGCCGGAGCTGGAAAGGGAACTGGCATCCCAGGAGGCACAGCTGGCGGCCCAAAACGGCGGGAGGCTCTTGAGGGAGTCCGTGACCGAGGACGAGATCGCGGAGATCGTCTCCCGCTGGACAGGCATACCCGTGACACGCCTTATGGAGGGAGAGAGGGAAAAGCTCCTTAGGCTGGACGAGATCCTGCACCGCCGGGTGGTGGGTCAGGACGAGGCCGTCACACTGGTGGCCGATGCGGTCATCAGGGCCCGTTCCGGGATAACGGCCCCGCGGCGTCCCATAGGGTCGTTCATCTTCCTCGGCCCCACAGGGGTCGGGAAGACCGAGCTGGCCAAGACCCTTGCCGAGGCCCTCTTCGACTCCGAGGAGAACATGGTGCGCATCGACATGAGCGAGTACATGGAGAAGCATACCGTGAGCCGCCTGATCGGTGCCCCGCCAGGATATGTGGGATACGAGGAAGGAGGACAGCTCACCGAGGCGGTGAGGCGCAAGCCTTACAGCGTCATCCTGTTCGACGAGATCGAAAAGGCCCATTACGACGTCTTCAATGTCCTCTTGCAGATACTCGACGACGGGCGGCTCACCGACGCCCAAGGCCGCACCGTGGACTTCAAGAACACAGTGATCATCATGACCAGCAATATAGGCTCGGAGTTCCTGCTGGAGGGGATCACGGAGCGGGGGGAGATCAAGGAGGTTGCCCGCACCCAGGTGATGGGGGCGCTGAGGAGGCACTTCCGTCCGGAATTCCTCAACCGTGTGGACGATGTGGTCCTGTTCAAGCCCCTGACAATGGACGAGGTAAAGCGCATCGTTGACCTGCTGACCCAGGACCTCATGCGACGGCTCAAGGACAGGAGGATCGCCCTCGAGATCGAGGACCGTGCCAAGGAGTTCGTGGCAAGGAAGGCCTATGACCCGGTCTACGGGGCCAGGCCCCTCAAGCGTTTCCTGCAACACGAGCTCGAGACCCGGATCGGCAGGGCCCTGCTCACAGG
>CAZOXN010000160.1:0-6178 GCA_964583655.1 uncultured Desulfarculaceae bacterium
CGAGGGGGTGGTCAGGGAGACGCACGGCCATACTCTCCATAGCCGGCTTCGGGGCCATGCTATTCACGTATCTGGGGGTCAACTTCCTCCTCAGCGGGCTCCACAGCTATGCCTGAAATCCTCCGGTCAGCCCTCCCCCTTGCCCTCCAGGACCCTGGAGATGGACTTGAAGTCCTGGCGCTTGCCCAGGGCAATGAGGACATCACCCTCCTTGAGGACCTCCTCCGGGGAGGGGTTCACCACCAGATTCCCGTCCTTGCGCTTTATGGCCACCACGATAATGCCGTAATCCCTCCGGAGGCCCGAGGACTGAAGGCTCCTCCCCTCCATGGGGCTCTCCGCTGGGATGTGGACCTCCTCCATGATCAGCTCCACGCTGGGATCGTACAGGGAGGTCTCCATGAACTCCACCACGGCAGGCCTGAGGAGGATATTGGCCATCCTCTGTCCGCTCATCTGGTAGGGTGAAACGACGCGATCCGCCCCGGCCCAGCGGAGCTTCCTGTCGGCCCCAGGCTCGGCGGCCCTGGCCACGATGGTCAATCTCGGATTGAGACCTCTGGCGGTCAGGGTTATGTAGACGTTGTCTGCATCCGTGGAGGCAGCCGGTATGAGGGCCTTGGCCCTCTCGATCCCGGCCTCCATCAGCGTCTCCTCGGAGGTGGCATCTCCCAAGATCCCCAGGAACCCCTCCTGTTCTATCTTCCGGAGCTGGGATTGGTCCTTCTCCACCACCACGAAAGGTACCTCTGCCAGGGAAAGCTCCTGACAGATGGACTGCCCGATCCGCCCGAAACCGCAGACGATGCAGTGGCCCCTGAGGGCCTGTATCCTCCTCTTCATGCTACCCCTCCCCAGGAGATCTCGCACCTGACCCTCCACGAGGCTCTGGGTGAAGGCCCCCAGGGAGTAGAGGGCGAGCCCCACGCCCGACAGGATGAGCAAGATGGTGAATACACGCGTCTCTTGATGGACAAAGGGGTGGACCTCGGAGAACCCCACAGTGGTCAGGGTGATCACGGTCATGTACAGGGAGTCCAGGAGGTCCCAACCCTCCAGGGCCCTGTAACCGAACGTCCCGAGGGCGAGGATCACCAGGAGACTAAGCCCAGTGACCCGAACCCTCTCCTGAACGCCCATACGATCATCCAAGCAGGCGCGATGTGCTCAGCCAGCAGGTCTCCTCTCGCCCCTTTTCCCGAAGCCAGTGAAAAGGTGCGACGACCCAAGTCCGGAAGGAAGCTGCGAAGGCCTGACCACTTCACGATTCTGGAATCATGGCCTCGGTCACGACCGCCCCAAAGGACTCCACGCCCTCCGGGACGTCGAAGAAGACCAAGGTGAAGGGTATCGATGCCCCCGGCGCGATCTTTTGATTCATCCCGTTCTTGCCGTTTCGGTTCTTCATGCTGTTCTGGATCTCGGCCGGGGCCTTGGTCCTGAGCTCCTGCGCAGGGATCGGGTTCCCACAGAAGGCCACCGCTTCCTTTAGCGTCTTGCGATCCCGATCCAGGAGCACCCCCTGGACCTTGATGAAGGCCCTGGGCCTCTTGGAGCGGTTCTCAACCGTCCCGTTGATGATGAAGATCCTCGGGATCTGGGCGTTCTTCTCCCACTTCCCCTCCAACTTCCCCTGGTCTATGACCAGATTCGCCACCGGGGCCTCCGGGGCCGTGGAGAGAAAAGGGAGCAAGTCGAGGTAGAAGAGTGCCCCTGCCACCAGGGCCAAGAAGACCACCACCGCACCACCGAGGATCAACGGTTTTCCCACTCCCCGCCTGCGCGCCATGCGCGTCACAGATGGAGCGGAGGGCTTGGCCTCCTCTTCCTCGAAGGCGAGCTGTTCCTGAGCCGAGAGATCGATCCTCACCGTGGGCTCGAACGTCTCCTCAGGCTCCGCCCGCCGCGGGGCCTCCGGCTCCGCTGCCTCCATGCTAGCCAGTTCCTCCTCGTTCAGCCCGACGTCCAGGCCATGCTCTTCCGGCGGAGGGGCGGGCGGAGGTGGAGGTGGAGGCGGTGGTGGCGGCGGCGGTGGCGGTGGCGGCGGCGGGGCAGGCTTTCGCACAGGAGGAGCCGGCTTGGGGGTTGCCGGGGCAGCTCCCCGCTGGGCCGGGGCAACGCTCCTGCGGACCAGGAAGACGTGCTGGCACTTGGAACACTTCACCTTCCTGCCCTGCTCCGGGATCTTGGACTCGTCCAAACGAAATCTCGCCTGGCAATTCTCGCACTGGATGATCATGGCCGTTCCCTCGTTCTTTCGTGAAGGGGCGCTCAACCCCCGCGGGAGGCGGAGGCCCCTTCAGCCACCTGCACGACGCAGATGTCGGGGAGATGACGGAAGTCCTCCGACCAGTCCAACCCGTAACCCACCACGAACCCCTCTTCCATGACGAAACCCACATAATCGACAGCGACCTCGACCTCCCTGCGATGCCTCTTGTCCACCAGCACGCAGCACTTTACCGACCGAGCCCCGCGAGTCATGAGGTGGTCCAAGAGGTATTTCAAGGTCCGGCCGCTGTCCACTATATCCTCGACCACCAGAAGGTCCCTGCCCTGGACCGGCATCTCCAGGTCCTTGGTGATGCTTATGACCCCTTTGCTCTCCATGGAGTCCCCGTAGCTCGCCAGACGGACGAAGTCCAATTGGATCGGTATGGTCAATTGTCGCATCAGATCGGCCAGGAGGACCACGGCCCCTTTGAGGATCCCCACCAGTATCGGCACCCTCCCCTCGTAGTCTTCAGAGATCCGTTGCGCCAGGGCCTGGACCCTGTCAGCGATTTGGTCCCTCGAATAAAGGATGTGAAGGGCATGGCGACTCATCTTGAGAGCTTTATAAGGAAAGAAAGGGGGTTTGTCAATGATAAAGCCGTGCAAGCAACCTCTCCTTGACTTGGCCGGACCCCTTGGTTATAGTGGGCGCGAAGTCTCGACCGTTTTCGTTCGAGCCGACGGGGATCGTGGGATGCCAGAGAAAGAACGCATCAGGGTCAGGATGTCGGACGGGAGCCAGTACGAGGGCGACTTGCAACTGGCTGGCAAGGGCCGCGCTACGGACGTCTTGAACCTCCCAGACCCCTTCATCGTGCTGGATCGGATCGAAAGCGACCTGGGCCCATCGGGCGGATTCGTTATCCTCAACAAGGCCCATGTCGTCTCCGTCGTCTCTGTGAGGTAGCCACAGGGGAAAGAGCGATATGATCGTGCGCTTTTGGGGAACTAGAGGGAGCATCCCCTCCCCTGGTCCCTCTACCCTCCACTTCGGCGGTAACACCAGTTGCGTTGAGGTTCGCTGTGGGGATACCCTCCTGGTCCTGGATGGGGGCACAGGGATGCGCCCCCTCGGGGAGAGCCTGAAGCGTCAGGGAGTCCGAAGCGGGATAATGCTCTTCACGCACGTGCACTGGGACCATATCCAAGGTTTCCCCTTCTTCCTTCCTGCGTATGACCGGCAGGCCTCCTTCGAGATCCTAGGCGGCGAGGAGGTCCTGGAGAGCCTGGAGACCGCGCTGGGGAGACAGATGCGACCCCCCAACTTCCCCGTGCGTCTCAGGGACATGGGGGCAGAGATCACGTTTCGCGCCATCCGGGAGGGCGAACACCTGGTCAGGGCTGACGTGGACATCCAGGTCCTTAGGCTCGTCCATCCGGACCCGACCTACGGTTATCGGATCAGTCACCAGGGCGTCAGCGTCGTCTACGCCACGGACATGGAACATCCTCCTTATGGGGTCGACGGGAGACTCGCGGAGTTCTCCCGCCGCGCCGATCTGCTCATATACGATGCCCAATACACCGTGGAGGAGTACCTGGGGATCACCGATGGGAGGTCGCGCAAGGGGTGGGGGCACAGCACGGCTCAGGACGCTGCGCGGCTTGCCCTGGAGAGCGAGGTGATGCAGTTGGCCCTCTTTCATTACGACCCGTCGCATGACGATGAACTCATACGGCGCATCGAACGGGAGGCCCAGGCCACATTCCCTCACACCTTTGCGGCCTATGAGGGACTCGAGGTGCGCTTAGGGAGAGACAAGGCGTGATCCCCTGGACCGACCCCCTAATACTGGGCGGCTTGGTCCTGTCGTTGCTATTGCTGATAAAAGGGGGACATTCCCTCTGGACAGAGGTCCAGGATCGGAGAAGGCGCCGCCTCTTGGACCAAAAAGAAGTCAGGCTCGTCATCTGCGATTACCGGGCGAGGTACGGGGGGCAGCAGGAGGTCCTGAAACGGCTCGACGAGGACGTGGAATCCGCTCGCTCTAGGGTGGAGGACCTGGCGGCCACGTGGAAGGCGTGCCAGGTGCGCGCCCACGAGGCCAAGGGAGAGAGGGAGGAGCGGCTCCGGAGGGAGGAGGAGCAGAGGGCCTATCAGGCCTTCGTGAGGGAGGCCAGGAGGTTCAGACAGCTCAGAGAGGCACAGGGGCAGCTCAGGCGGTGAAGGGAGGGGGCTCGCGTGGAGGACCAGGGGCTTTTCCAGATGCCGTCCGAGGGTTGGGAGCGGAGGTTGGCCAACGTGCTCAGCGCCGCCCTCCTGGGCATAGATGCCTACCTGGTGGAGGTCGAGGTCGATATCACACGGGGCCTCCCCAGCTTCGCCACGGTGGGCCTTCCGGAGGCCGCGGTCAAGGAGTCCAAGGACCGCGTGAAGGCCGCGGTGAAGAACGCGGGGTATCGTTTCCCCGCGGACCGGATCACAGTGAATCTGGCCCCTGCGGACATAAAGAAAGAGGGCTCGGCCTTCGACCTCCCCATCGCCATGGGCATCCTGGCGGCGATGGGGATAGTGGGCACCCAGAGATTGCAGGAATACCTGTTGTTGGGCGAACTCTCCCTGGATAGCCGTGTGAAGCCCATAAGGGGGGGGCTGCCAGTTGCCACAATGGCCAAAGAGCGAGGGTTCAAGGGGCTCATCCTCCCGGCAGAGAATGCCCCCGAGGCCGCGGTGGTCCAGGATGTGGAGATCGTGGGGGTCAGGCACCTGACCGAGGTCGTGGAATTCCTCAACGGCGAGAGGCACTTGGAGCCCCACAGGGTGGACCTCCAGGAGGTCTTCAGGAGAGGGGCGGACTACGAGGTGGACTTCCGCGACGTCAAGGGACAGCACCACGTCAAGCGCGCCCTCGAGATCGCTGCTGCAGGCGGGCACAATGTCCTGATGGTGGGCCCCCCGGGTTCTGGCAAGACCATGCTCGCCAAACGCCTGCCCACCATCCTCCCGGAGATGACCTTCGAGGAGGCCATAGAGACCACCAAGGTCTACAGCGTGGCTGGGCTGATGCCCGATCAAAGCGCCCTCATCACCACGCGCCCTTTTCGCTCTCCGCATCACACCATCTCGGATGCGGGCCTCATAGGAGGGGGGCAGTTCCCCAAGCCAGGAGAGGTGAGCCTTGCCACCAATGGGGTGCTCTTCCTGGACGAGCTGCCGGAGTTTCGAAAGAACGTCCTCGAGGTCTTGCGTCAGCCCATGGAGGATGGTCGAGTCACCATTTCCAGGGCAGCGACCTCCATCACCTATCCTGCCCGTTTCACCTTGGTCGCCGCCATGAACCCGTGCCCGTGCGGGTATTACGGGGACCCCAAGCGCACCTGTAATTGCAGCCTGCCCCAGCTCCTGCGCTATCACGGGAAGATCTCTGGCCCCCTCTTGGACCGCATCGACCTCCACGTGGAGGTCCCTGCCGTGAGCTATCAGGAGCTCTCCGGCGAGGAGTCGGGGGAGGGCTCGGCCGAGATAAGCGGGCGTGTGGACGCTGCGAGGGAGATCCAGAAGAGGCGATTCGCCAAGCTGAAGATCTTCTGCAACGCCCAGATGTCCAGCCGTCACATCAAACGCTTCTGCCCCACCGACGAGGCATGCTCCAAACTCCTGGAGATGGCCATCGACCGACTGGGGATGAGCGCCAGGGCATACACCAGGATCCTAAAGATCGCCCGGACCATAGCAGACCTGGAGAGGTGCGAGGAGATTCGCCCGGCACACATCTCCGAGGCCATCCAGTACCGCACCCTGGACCGCCAGGTCCTGTAGCTGCGGTCCGCCCCCTTTTACCCAATTTCGGTTTGACCGATTTTGGGTAAATTCCCCTCAATCGGTCGCGAGGGGTAGTGGTCTGTCTCGTCTGTTCCGTCTGTCTCGTCTATGCCCGATTTTCGAGGGATTCAGCCAGCGGGG
>CAZOXN010000161.1:0-6170 GCA_964583655.1 uncultured Desulfarculaceae bacterium
CCCTCCCTCGTCAGCCAGCCCCAAGCAGCCTTTGAGTCCTTGGGAGGATGCCCCTGAGTTGCGATGGCTTCAAGGACCCGTTTACGAGAGTGAACGGCACGGAAAGGACTTGGACATGGATCGGAAGGAGCAAGAGAGGATAAAGGCCCTGGAGATAGCGATCGACAACGAGGCCAGGGAACGTGAGTTCTACTTGAGGCACGGCGAAAGGACAAGGCATCCCCTGGGCAAGAGGATGTTTCAAAGGCTTGCCGAGGAAGAGCAGGAGCACATGGAGCGGATAAAGCTCCTGCATCGCCGTCTTGAGCAACAGGGCCGCTGGCCCGAAGACGTGCCTTTGGAGCTCGAAGGGACCCGTGTGAAGGGGATCCTGGAATCCGTGGTAGAGTCGGTCAAAGGGATCCCAGGGGCAGAACGGGACGACCTCGAAGCGGTGCGGATCGCCATGGAGTTCGAGGCCAAGGGGGAGGCCTTTTACGCCGAGCTGGCGAACAAGGCCGAGAATCCACGCGAAAAGGAGTTCTTCGGCCTCCTCTCCTCCATGGAGCACGAGCACCTGATGTCCCTCAAGGACACGCAGGAGTTCTTCAAGAACCCCGAGGGTTGGTACACGGCAAAGGAGCGTCATAGCCTGGACGGAGGGGCCTGATCAGGGCCCCTCTTATCTGGCGCGAGTCCCCTGGGTCCATGGGAGGCCCTGGGACCAGGGGCGTCCTCCTTCTCGCCTCATGAGGGGCCATGGATGGTGGCGCGGTTTGTGCGTTCCCGTAGGTGGCCAGCACGGGTCAGGCTTCATTGTATTGAGACCGGCATTGACTCCTGGTCCCCGGAGAGTTCTCCTTTCAATCCCTCCTCCGGGTCGATGCCCAGACCCATCCACTTCTTGGCCTTGGCCAGGAGCGCCTTGAGATCGCCCCCTGCGCGGGCGAAGGCCGAATCCAGGTCACCCACGTCGTACCTGTACCTCAAGAGCGCCATCAGCGACGCGTTGTTCCAATTCATCTTGTCCAGGTGAGCGAACCTCCGCGTCTTCATCCGAGGAAGGAGCCGCTTTGCCTCCTCCCGAATCTCCCTGAACACCTCCTCCCGGCCCTTGATCTTGGCCTCCGATGTGATGGGCAGGGCGTAGAAGGAGGTCAGGCGATCTTCGGCCCTTTGCAGGAACTCGGCGAGCAGCTTCTCGTCTTCGATGACGTCGGAGGCCTCCTTGGCCTCGGGGGAATCCCTGCCATACTTGCGCTCCATGAAAAGTAGGGTTCCCTGCCACCCCACGAAGGTGGCGAGCCGTTCGTTGAAATCCACCCGGTCCTTGAAGAACACGGTGCCGTGGACCATCTCGTGGAGGATGGTGTAAATCAGATCGACCCGTTCCATCCGCAACATGGATGAGTAGAGGGGGTCTGGGAACCAGCCCAAGGCGCTGAACGCCACCACGCCCGAGAGGTGCGTGTCGTATCCCAGCTCCCTCAAGGTCATCTCTTCCGCCACTGCGTCCCGGCGGTCGAAGAACCCCTTGTACGGGAACAGGCCCAGCAGCGGAAATCGCCACAGGTGCGGTTCCAAGCGGTCCTTCTTGGAAGCGGAGACAGTGAAGGCCACGACCTCCCCTTCCACATCTATGAACGAACGATAGTTGGCCGAAGGGGAGAGGCCGAGATGGGATTGCCCGAAGTCCCTGACCTCTTGGACCAGGAGGATTCCCTCTTTGAGGGGCCCTTGGAAAGACGGGTCCTCGAGGACCTCTTGGACTGCCCTCTCACGGGACAGAAGCCTGGCTTGGTGCCATCCCTGGCGCAACGCATAGCCGAGCTCGCACCCCAGGAGGGCGGGCAGGAGGAGCATCAAGATGGGCCAAAGGAAAGGGGCGTTTGTGCTGTGTGTGTTATGGGCTCTCACGAGATGATTCTATCACGAAGGGGCTCGGTCGTGGCGATGCAAAGGCAGGCCTTGTCCCCTTTTCACTGACGATTTTCCACCGACAACGGACTCGTTGCAAAGGGACGGATAGGCCCGTCAAGGAACCAGGACACGTAGCCCACGGTCATCCCCGTGCAAGACAGCGGCCCCCAGGTGATTGAAAAGGGTCCCCCGGATCACTGTCATATGGCAGTTGTCGAACGAACGGACCTCGACGGAGAAAAGGGCCTGGAGCGAGACGTCCACGAGTGTCCAGCCTCCCGTCGTCTCCAGCAGCGCGATGCCATGCGGATTGCGCACCAAGGAGTTCCTCTCCATCTGCAGGACGAATCCTCCGTCCCTCTCGAAGAACCTGCCGGAGATGATGGGCATCTGCTCACCTACGGAGACAGGGTGGGCTACGAAGAAAAAGCCCTGGGGATCCTCCGGGTCTCCTACGGTGAGGCCCATCCTGAGTTTGCCGTCGACCAAGTAATTGTGATATGCGCTCACGAGGTTGCCGTCAGGCATGGGGATCCACCTCCCTCTCCCTTCGACGTTCTTCTATGGCCCTCAACAGCCTGGGCAGGATCTCGTGCACATCCCCTACTACCCCGAGGTCGGCCATCTGGAAGATGGCGGCATCAGGGTCTCGGTTGATGGCGATGATGAATTCCGATGCACCCAAGGATGCGGTGTATTGGAGTGCGCCCGAGGTGCCGCAGGTGATGAGGAGCTTGGGCCTGATGGTTCGCCCTGTCTGTCCTATCATACGTTCCTCGGAGATCCACCCCTGTATGACTGCCGGCCTGGTGCCGCCAACTTCACCCCCCAGTAGCCCTGCCAGGCGAAAGAGCAGCTCAAAGGCCTCATTGCTCCCCATCCCCTGTCCGCCGCTGACCACAACAGCAGCCTCCTCCAATGCCTGCCCAGGATCCACCATCCTCTCCCTAGCCAACAGCTCCGTCGAGTCATCCCCGTCAGGGTCCACAGGGTCAACGTAGATGACCGGGGCCGTCGCGGCATAGTCATGGGCGCGTTCCCGGAAGGTCCCGGGTCGAACCGTTGCCATTTGAGGCCGCCTGGTCGGGGTTACAACCTCTGCCAGCAGGCCTCCGCCGAAGGCAGGGGTGACCTGTATCAGGATCCCATTGGAAGGGTCGACCTCCAGGGCGATGCAATCTGCGCTGAGGCCTGTGCGGAGCCTCTTGGCGACCCTCGGGGCGAATTCCCGGCCGAAGTCCGTCCCTCCCACCAGGAGCACGCCAGGTGCGTAAAGTCCAACTAGGTGACACAGGGCCTTGGCATAGAGCGCTGCCTCGAACTGGGCCAAGTGCGGGGCCTGCATGACATAGACCACCTGAGCACCGTGGGCGATATACTCCATGACGTATGGCTCCACGCTGTGTCCCAATACCACCGTCCCGCACCTGGTATCGAGCCTTTGGGCCAATTCCCTGGCCTTGGCGATGAGCTCGAGGCTCACCCGGTTCTTCAGGTAATCCCTGTAGTCCCCGAAGACCCACACCTCGCCACCGACGCCCTCTGGCTTCATGGTCGATCCCCTTTCCGGATCAAGATCGCTATCGCGCCCCCGCTTTTCGTCTCCCACCGGGCGGGAGTCATGCCACCCATCTCCCTCAGGATCACAAGGCGAGGAACAGCACCACCTAGGGGATAGATGGCGTCCCGTCAATCCAGGATGTGTCTGTCCACCAAGGCCTGCAGGATCTCATTTGCCGCCTCCTGAGGCCCTCCCCTGACCCATTTGGTCCTGGTGTGCCCCTCTGGCCGGAAGATCCTCCTCACCCACGTGGCCGAACCTGGGTGCCCTACGGTTTCGGGTTCCAGTCCCAGTTCGGAGATCCCCCATCGATCCATGGTACCTCCCTCGAAGGCCCCGTCTATGGACCTCAGGGATATCTCCCGCACAGGCCCTGGGGCCCTGGAGACGGTCAACAGGGCAGGGAGGCGCACCCTTATGGTCTCCCAATAGCGATCCAAACTGCGTCGCACCACCAGGGCCTCTCCCTCCTTGGCCACCTCTTGGACGTAGGCCACGTGCGGGAGGCCCAACTCCTCGGCGAGCTGGGGGCCCACCTGCCCTGTGTCGCTGTCGGAAGAACGAGCCCCACAGAGGATCAAGTCCGGTCGCCACGGGAGCCTCTCGATGGCCCTGGCCAAGGCCAAAGAGGTGGCCAACGTGTCTGCCCCGGCCAACCTCGGATCAGTGAGGAGGATCGCGCGGTCCGCCCCCATGGCCAGCGCCTCTCGAAGGGCCTCCTCGCTCTGAGGGGGTCCCATGGTCATCACCAAGACCTCCCCTCCGTGGCGATCCCTCAGCGTAAGGGCGGTCTCCAACCCCTCTGCGTCATGGGGATTGATCCTGCTGGGGACGCCCTGCCGCACAAGGGTCCAACGCTCCTCGTCGATCCTGATGTCCGCCTGGGCCGGCACCTGCTTGATGCACACAACCATCTTCATGGATCATCCCCTTTTTCCAGACTGCAGCTCCCGGTAGATCACCAGGCGCTGTATTTCGGAGGTCCCCTCGTAGATCTCCGTAGCCTTGGCGTCCCTGTAATACCTCTCCACTGGGTAGGCGCGGGTGTAGCCGTACCCGCCGTGGATCTGGATAGCCTCTTCGGACGCCTGGACCGCCACCCGGCTGGAGAATAGCTTGGCCATGGCCGAGGCCATGGCCACCCGACCATCGCTGTCCAGGAGAGCGGCGGCCCTATGAGTGAGCAACCGGGCTGCCTCGACTTGGACGGCCATCTCAGCGATCTTGGACTGGATGGCCTGGAATCCCCCGATGGGGCGTCGGAACTGGGTGCGCTCGCTGGCGTACTTGATGGAGGCCTCCAGGCACGCCTGGCCGATCCCAACGGCCTGCGATGCGATGCCGATGCGGCCGACATCCAGGGTGGCCAATGCGATGCGCAGGCCTTCTCCTGCTCCTCCCAGCAGGTTCTCCCGGGGCACCCGGCAGTCGCTGAGTATCAAGGAACAGACAGGGTTACCCCTCATCCCACATAGCTCCTCTTGAGGACCCCTTGTGCACCCCGGACGGTCTGTCTCGACGATGATCACGCTGAGCTCGCGTTCCTTGCCGCTGAGGCGTGTGCGGGTGAAGACAAGGGCGAGGCCGGCCACACCCCCGTTGGTCACAAAGACCTTGTTCCCACTGAGGACGAAATGTTCGTGATGGAGGACCGCGGAGGTCTCCACGGCAGAGGCATCGGAGCCGGCGTTGGGCTCCGTAAGGCAAAACGCACCGATGAGATCTCCCCTCGCCAAGGGGCGAAGGAATCTCTCCCGCTGAAGGTCGCTCCCGAAACGCCAGATAGGATAGGCGGCCACGCTGTTGTGAACCGAGAGCAAGAGCCCCATGGCAGGGCACACCCTGGAGATCTCCTCTATGACCAGGGCGTATCCGAGCGTATCCAGCCCAGCCCCGTCCCACGCTTGGGGGATCTGGATACCCAAGTAGCCCAGATGCCTCATCCTGGTGACCACATCCCAGGGGAAACAGGCGTGTCTATCTATCTCTGCGGCCACCGGGGCCAGTTGCCTCTCGGCGAAACCCCTGGCGCTCTTCCGGATGATAGTGTGCTTCATGCCCAGTTCCAGGCGCATTCCGTCTCCCTCCCAATGGATCCGACCGAGGGGGTCTCCGTGAGCCGTTCGCTGCCGCGGCCGAGTTCCGGGCCGCGAGCGATCCCCGACCCCCAAGAACCAGACAGGGCCATGGGATGTCTCCCATGGCCCTGTCCGAAAACAAAAGGGCCATGGGGATCACCCATGGCCCTCTGTCACTGCGCGTCAGTGAGATCTAGGGACATGGGCGTATGTGGCCCAGAATGATGATGCCTATCTCGCTCCTGCCACACACGCCTGACATGGTCCCTACTTTCCTCTCCTAGCGATATCGTAACTAATTTAAATAAGACTGGACCTTTGTGTCAAGAGAAAAATACAGATGGTGGTAACACCTCAGTCTTTGGGGGAAGCCCCAGCGCCAGAGTCTCTGTGCGAGGGCGACGGGGGCAGGTATCCCCCGCCTGCGAGCCGCGATGGGGTGATCGCTAAGGCGTGAAGCACAGGGAGATGGGGCTGCCTCCGTGGGTGAGAGGACTTTCCCCTTGAGGAGAGGGCATGGTTTGTTTAGGATAGGGTGCCGAGGAGAACGAGCCTGTCATGAGACCCCCGCCCTATGTCCCACCATCTCTCCCCATGGAACTGCACCGGCCCACCTTCGCAGAGGTAGACCT
>CAZOXN010000162.1:0-6136 GCA_964583655.1 uncultured Desulfarculaceae bacterium
GCGGCATGGTGAGCATGTCGGATGATGAAATCGGGACGAAACCGCTTCAGGTCCTCAAGGAGTCGCTCCCTGGGGAGATGAGGGACCTGTTCGTGTCGTGGGGCCTGAGGCCTTACCGGGCTGTCCAGGTCCTGGAATGGATCTACCGCCACAGTGCCCTCTCTTTCGATGAGATGACCAATGTCTCTAGGCAGGACAGGTCCCTCCTGGAAAGGGTGGCCCGCATCGGCCACCTGGAGATAGTCGAACGTCAGGTGGCTCCAGACGGAACTCAGAAGTGGCTCTTGGGGTTGGAAGATGGGCTCAGGGTGGAGACGGTCCTGATCCCGGAGGAGGGTTACTGGACTCAGTGTGTCTCCACGCAGGTGGGTTGCGCCATGGGGTGCGCCTTTTGTCGGACCGCCCGCGTTGGTCTCAAGCGGCAGCTCAGGGCATGGGAGATAGTGGACCAGGTGGTCGTGGCCAGACGCTCCTTCCGCGAGGGGCGTGTGCGAAACGTCGTCCTGATGGGTATGGGGGAACCATTGGCCAACTACGAGGCTGTCGTGCGGGCGGTGCGGCTCCTGTTGCTCCAAGAGGGACTGGACATCTCCAAGCGCAGGGTGACCCTTTCCACCTGTGGGGTCATACCAGAGATGCGTCGCCTCATGGAAGAGGGCTTGGGGATCAATCTCTCGGTCTCGCTCAACGCCACCACCGAAGAGGTCCGGTCTCGGCTCATGCCGGTGAACAAGAGGTACCCGTTGAAGGAACTCCTGGCCGCGTGCCGGGAGCTCCCCCTGCCTCCGAGGGGGAGGATCACATTCGAGTACGTCCTCATCGAGGGCCTCAACGACGGCCTAGAAGACGCCAGGCGCCTCTGCCGTCTGTTGAGGGGGATTCGGTGCAAGGTGAATCTCATCCCGTTGAACCCCTTTCCGGGGTGTGGTTTCCAGCCCCCTAGTCAGGAGGTCGTGGAGGGGTTCAAAGGCATCCTCGGGGATGCGCACTTCACGGTCCCTGTGCGGTGGAGCAGAGGGGCGGACATCTCGGCTGCCTGTGGTCAACTGGCCGCTGATTACACGTAGGGCCCAGCCGCCATGGGGTCATGGAACGCCTCTTCTCCTATTCCGACGCCTGTGACCTGATGCCAGGGCGGGCTGCGGAACGGGGATTTCATCGGGGGGTGTATCCTCGTTTCAGGAGACCGTAGAGGGCCTCCTCCACTTCCTCCACTGACGGGAACCCCTGGCATGTGTTGTGTGGGCAGGGCCTCTCCCCTTGGGGGTGGCAAGGGGGGCAGTCGAAATCCCTCCGCACCACCCTCACACTGGGCCCCAGGGGGGACCATTGGGCTGGATCGCTGGGCCCGAAAATGGCTATGGTAGGGACCCCCAGGGCAGCACACAGGTGTGTCACCCCCGAGTCGTTTCCCACGTACAGGGTCGCCTCGCGCAGCACCTCGGCCAGCTCCATGGGCCCCGGGGGTGCTATCACCCGTACCTTATCCATGAGATGGCGCGCATGGAGGATCGCCTTGATTGCAGCATGGTCCGCGGGCCCCTGTATCAGCCAGGGCCGCAGGGGCCGAGAGGCAGTCAGGGTCTTTCTCAAGAGCTCGGCAAACCGATCAGGGGGCCAGTTCTTCCTGTGGCTGCCGCTACCCGGGTGCACCAGGAGCGTCCCTGAGGCGCCCGAGGATTCCCTCACGGCAAGGCCCAGCCTTCCTGTGCCTTGTCGTGGCAACTGGATAGAGGCCTGGCTCAGGAGTCCTGGGGGGACCGGCATCTCCTGCACGTGGGAGAAGGGGTTCATGGCTGCGTGGATCGGCTGGCCGGTTGGCGGGCGCGCGGGGAGCGGGTGCAGTCGCCCCCCCAGGACATTGGATAGCGACAGCACCAGGGGCGATCGCTCTGGGTCGTCCACGAACAGGTAGAGCGCGTCGTACGTCCTGGGATCGGGCCTCAACTGCCAGGATGGGAGATGGGCCCCGGCGAACAAGAGGTGCCATCCCGAGCGTTCCTCCGGAAACCCCTGCGAGATGTAACCCGCGGCAAGGAGGAGTTCCAGATGCCCCTCGTGGCCTATCATGTGGATGGCCGCTTCAGGATGCCTGAGGGAGATGGCCCTGAGGAACGGCAGAGTAAGGACGAGGTCCCCCAGGCCACAGACGCGCCGGACGAGGACCCTAGGGGTGCGTGTATCGTGTATCGTGTATCGTGGACCCTCAGGACACAAACTGGACAGGGATGGCATGACTCCGACCGGTCAACCCGCAACCTCGTAACGAAACCTCTCAGATATACTGGCCCCCTGAGACCTGGACGCACTCGCCCGTGATGTGGCGCGCCTTCTCTGAGCACAGGAAGGTTACGACCCAAGCCACCTCTTCCGGTTTACCGGCCCTTCCCAGGACTATCTCCGCCAAGGCAGTCTGCTTGACCTCTTCTGGGACGGTCTCGTACATCTCCGTGAGTATGAAACCCGGGGCCACGGCGTTGACGTTCACGTTGTACCTGCCCAGTTCCCTGGCGAGGGCCTTGGTCAGCCCGATCACCCCTGCCTTGGCGGCAGAGTAATTGGTCTGGCCGAACTTGCCTCTCAAGCCATTGATGGATGTGATGTTTACGATCTTTCCGTATTTCTGGTCTCGGAATATGGGGGCCACGGCCCTGCAATAATTGAAGGTCCCCTTCAGGTCCACACCGATGACGGCGTCCCACTGCTCCTCGGTCATCTTCCAAATGACCCCGTCCCAATTGACCCCAGCGTTGTTCACCAGTATCTCGATGGAACCGAACTCCTTGTGCACTTGCTCCACGAACCGTTGAGCCTCGCTGAAACTAGAGACGTCGGCTTGCAAAGAGAGGCACCTCCTGCCGAATTCCTCGATCCTCCTCTCCACCTGCTGTGCCTCGGCAGCGGACTTGCGGTAATTGAGGGCCACGTTGGCCCCATTGGCGGCCAGGTCCAGGCAAATGGCAGTGCCTATACCCCTGCTCCCTCCAGTGACGATGGCATTCTTGCCCTCCAAGAGCATGTGCGGACCTCCTTCCAAGTGGGTTCCTCCATCCCAAGACAGGCCGAAGCCATTCTATCCACCCAAGAGAGGTCGTGTCAAACCCAGCACTCACGAACCACACTCGGCGGCCTCTGCCCAATTGCGCTCGGGAGTCGCACTCGGTGGGCCCAGCCAGGGGGAGGGGTCCCTCCCACGGCCTGGCCAGGCCCCTTGTCCTTGCGGATCGGGAGGCGGGGAGGCTCAAGAGGCTCCACCATGGCTCAAAGCGGCCTCAGGTTAGGGGTTTGACCCTCTCGCGCCTGCCGTCCCAGCGGATGTCCGGGATCAGGGCGTAACGACGCGCCTCGATACGGTTCTTGAAGCGCATCAGGTCTGAGAGCACGACCCGAAGCTCGGACTCCATATCGTGGGTGGGGACGTACCCCAGCTTGAGTAGTTCCTCATGATCCGGGTTGTAGTAGTGCTCTTCCAATTCCATACGAGGGTTCTCCACTGGCTGGACCTGCACCTCCAAGCCCATGTCGTTTCCCACCTTTTGTACCTTCAGGGCAAGTTCCGTCAGGTCATAGACTTCTTCGAACTGATTGAACACCCTGTATTCACCGGCATGGGGCGGGTTCTCTATGGCCAAGGTCAGGCACTGCATGGAATCCCTCAAGGGGAGGAACCCCCTCTTCTGATGACCCTTTCCGAAGGGCGAAAGGGGATGCCCTATGACGGCTTGGGCGCAGAATCGGTTGATGGCCGTGCCAAAGCATTGATCGAAGTCGAACCGCGTCAACAGGCGGTCGTCTTCTCCCATCTCCTCGATGCGAAGCCCGTAGACCACCCCCTGCATGATGTCGGTCGAGCGCAGACCCCAGAGACGGCACGCCATCATCACGTTGTTGCTGTCGTGAACCTTGCTCTGATGATACCAGCTCGATGCCTGGCGCGGGAAAGGGAGGGTATCTCTTCTACCCCTGTACTCGATGGTGAAGAACCCTTCCGGGATGTCGACGTTGGGGGTCCCGTACTCCCCCATGGTCCCGAGCTTCACTAGGTGGGCCTCCGGGCAGACATCCCTCATGGCGTGGAGGATGTTCAGGGTACCGACTATGTTGTTGGTCTGGGTGAAGACCGCATGATTCACGTCCATCATGCTGTACGGAGCAGATGGCATCTCCGCGAAGTGGACGATGGCCTCCGGCCGGAATGTGCGAAACAGGTTCCATACGAAGTTGTAATCCCTCACATCCCCCCTGCGGAAGTCCAAGTTCGTGCCGAATCGGTCCCTGAAGGCCTGAAGCCTTTCCGTCATCCGTCGAATAGGGGTCGCGGACTGGGAGCCCACCTCGGCCACCCAATCCCTCCTCATGTAATTGTCCAGTCCGGCCACCTCGTGTCCCCTGGCCGTGAGGTACATGGCCAGGGACCAACCAAGGTACCCGTCCACACCAGCTATGAAGACCCTCATGACATCTCCCCTTGTGACATGTTGGCCTTGCTCCTTGTCACCCGCTGTGGCACAAAGCGGGCCTCTGCCAGGAATCCGCTTCAAGGGAAGGTAATCTAAGGGGATCACGCCGCTTTGTCAATCCTTCGCAGCGGTTGACACCCCTTGGCCGCCTCTGGTAGCGTGACCCCTGTTGCTGTGAGCAGTGGGGTTCGGGACTTGTGACCATGTGGATCCCGGAGATCAGGAGACTTCCCGACGCTGACTGGTTCGATCTCATCAGGGCGTTGCTGCCCAAGGGCTCTTTCCAGGCCTTTGGGATCGACCCGCAGAGCTTCCGGGATTGTGAGGGGCGACTCAGGCTCAGGGTCCTCTATCGGGAGCATGGCAGGATCTTGAACGTCAGGATCACGGCCCCTGCCGGCCAGTTGGACCCGATCTATTCCATATTCCTCCAGGAGTTCGGTGAGGATGGAGTGGACGTCATCGGTCTCAACATCAACGATCCGGACTCCAGACGTTTCCAGGTGGACTTGGACGAGTACGGGAGGATCCCGGCCGACCTGTTCTCCGGGAGACGCAACGTGGGCGAGGAGATCGAGGCCATGAAGGCCGGCTTGGCGCCGGGCCAGGTGAGGAAGGGGCTGAGATGGGTGGGGGCCGCACTGGAAGGGATCGAGGCCTTCTGTGCCAGGACCGGGCGCAGATGGATTTGCTGCGAGGCCATGGCGTATCATAATGCCATGATCTTCGAGCGTCACGGCTTCGGCTATCAGTTCAAGACTTGGGAGGATGAGATGAGGTGGATCGACGCCGAGTTCCGTCCCCCCCGTGGGCTCTTCTTCAAGCGCCTCGACGGCTCCACGCCGTTTCGCCAGCCGGGCATGGAGGCCAGCGTCCGGGGGAGGAGCTGGGCCATCCACGATGGGATCATGGGGAGGCCATGGAACAGGCCCATGATGATAAAGGAGGTGGGGGTCCACTCGGGAGTGAACACCTTTGAAGGTGGCACATACTGACGGAAAGGGAGGTGCGGGATGATTACCATTGAAGGGGTCATGGTGCCTATCGATTTCTCGAAGGATTCGGTTCTGGCTGCCAAGTTCGCCGCCTCCATGGCGGAGGAGTACAAGACCAAGCTGTACGTGCTCCACGTCATGGAACCAGTACATCCCTCTGTTCGCGCCTACATCGCCGACTTCAATGAATTCCAGGAGAGGGCGCTCAGGGAGACCAAGGAGGATCTCCTCAAGGTGGTCCCCAAGGCCGTGAAGGAGCGCATCGAGGTGGAGGAGATACTGGAGATCGGGCTGCCCCATTTCGTCATCGTGGAGAAGGCCAAAGAGCTCGGGGTTGACTTGATCGTGATAGCCACCCAAGGCAGGTCAGGGCTGGCCCATGTCCTGCTGGGGAGTGTGGCCGAGAAGGTGATCCGTCATGCGCCTTGTCCGGTCTTCGTCGTGCGCAACCCCAAGGACAAGTTCGTATACGGATGGGAATAGCAGAGGGAGCAGTGATGGGGGAAAACAGGGGTCTTCAGGGGCTGGAAGAGCGGGTCCTGCGCCGCGATCTGTGCACCATGTGCGGGGCATGCTCCGCCCTGTGCCCGTACCTCAGGTCCTGGAAGGGGAGGATGGTGAAGCTCCACGAATGCGACCTCTCGGAGGGACGCTGCTTCTCCTACTGCCCTAGGACCGAGG
>CAZOXN010000163.1:0-6127 GCA_964583655.1 uncultured Desulfarculaceae bacterium
GAATCAGCCCGTAAAAGAGCTCAAGACCGGAAAGGTCGACATCACGGCCCAGAACCACGGGTTCTGTGTTGACATGGATAGTCTGAACCCGGCGGAAGTGGAGCTCACGCACGTGAACCTCAACGACCAGACCCTTGAAGGTATGAGGCACAGGGGGCTCCCGATATTCTCGGTACAGTACCATCCGGAGGCGTCTCCAGGGCCTCACGATGCCATGCACCTGTTCGCGGAGTTCGTGAGGATGATGGAAGGCAGGAGGATTTAGACGAGTCCTCCGTTGCGGGTCGCCAGTTGTCAGTCGCTTCTCGTGACGGTGGACCTCGACCTGCAACGGACACCAGACAAAGAACCGGGGACAAGAGGATAAATGCCCAAGAGGACGGACATCCGCAAGATCTTGATCATCGGTTCCGGGCCAATCGTGATCAGTCAGGCGTGCGAGTTCGACTACTCCGGGACCCAGGCGTGCAAGGCACTGCGCGAAGAGGGATACGAGGTCATCCTGGTGAACAGCAACCCGGCCACCATCATGACAGACCCTGAGATGGCCCATCGCACGTATGTGGAGCCCATCACCCCAGAGGTGGTGGAGAGGGTCATCCAGCGTGAACGGCCGGATGCCCTCTTGCCCACCCTGGGTGGGCAGACGGCATTGAACGTTGCCGTCTGTGTCGCAGAGTCCGGAGTCCTGGGCCGACACGGGGTCCAGATGATCGGGGCCAACCTCGAGGCCATACAGAAGGCGGAGAATCGGGAGCTGTTCCGGAAGGCCATGTCTGGCATCGGGCTGGATCTCCCTCGCAGCGGTCTTGCCCATTCGGTGGAAGAGGCCAAGGCGGTGGCAGGGCAGGTGGGCTTCCCGGTCATCATCCGGTCGGCCTTCACCTTGGGAGGGGTGGGAGGCGGTGTCGCATACAACATGCAGGAACTGGAGGATAAGGCCTCTCATGGGCTGGACTGCAGCATGATCAGGCAGATCCTCATCGAGGAATCGGTCATCGGCTGGAAGGAGTTCGAGCTGGAGGTTATGCGGGACATCAAGGACAACGTGGTGATCATCTGTTCCATCGAGAACATGGACCCCATGGGTATCCACACGGGCGACAGCATCACTGTGGCCCCGGCCCAGACATTGACCGACAAAGAGTACCAACGGATGCGCGATGCGGCCATCGCGTGCATCAGGGAGATCGGGGTCGAGACCGGCGGCTCCAACATCCAGTTCGCCCTGAACCCGCTGGATGGGCGAATGGTCATCATCGAGATGAACCCGAGGGTCTCGCGCAGTTCCGCCTTGGCCTCCAAGGCCACGGGTTTCCCTATAGCGAAGATCGCTGCAAAGCTGGCCGTGGGCTATACGCTCGATGAGATAGCCAATGACATCACCCGGGAGACTCCGGCTTGCTTCGAGCCGACCATCGATTACGTTGTGGTCAAGATCCCGCGTTTCACTTTCGAGAAGTTCCCCGGAGCGGACCCGATCCTCACTACCTCCATGAAATCCGTGGGGGAGGTCATGGCCATCGGGAGGACCTTCAAGGAGGCCCTTCAGAAGGGACTGAGGTCCTTGGAGATCGGCCGGTACGGGCTAGGGAGCGACGGGAAGGACTCCCTCATCTGGTCGGGAGCAGAAGGCCCGGTCGATCAGGAACGGACGGGGCCTGTGCAACTGAGCCTCTTGGGCGGCGAGCGACGGCAGACTCCCCCGCAGGGACGCGAGGAACTCCTGGAGAGGATACGGGATAGGCTTCGAGCCCCCAATGCCCTCAGGATATTCTTCGTCCGCCTGGCCTTTCTCGAGGGGATGGATGTAGAGGAGGTCCATGGACTGACACACATAGACCCATGGTTTCTGCATCACATCCGTCAGATCATCCAGCTCGAGGGGGAACTCAAGACCCTGCGCCTCACGGATGAAGGCGGACCGGAGAAACCGCGGCCCGCGACCCAGGAATTGATAGAGCGGATACCCAAGGCCCTCTTGTGGAAGGCCAAGTCCTACGGTTTCTCCGACGTCCAGCTCGCTCACATGTGGGACACGGAGGAGGAAACCGTCAGGCAGTTGAGGAAGGCCTTGGGGGTGGTCCCAGCCTTCAAGCTGGTGGATACGTGCGCGGCCGAGTTCGAGGCTTACACCCCTTACTACTATTCCTCGTACGAGATGGTGGACGAGAGCCGCCCCTCGCAACGTCCCAAGGTCATGATCCTGGGGGGTGGCCCGAACCGCATCGGCCAGGGCATCGAGTTCGATTACTGTTGCTGCCACGCCTCCTTCGCGTTGAAGGAGGAGGGGTACGAGAGCATCATGGTCAATTCCAATCCCGAGACGGTGAGCACGGACTACGATACCTCCGACCGGCTTTACTTCGAGCCTCTGACCCGCGAGGACGTCCTGGCCATCGTCGACAGGGAACAGCCGCTCGGGGTGATCGTGCAGTTCGGCGGTCAGACTCCACTCAATCTGGCCACGCAGTTACAGCAGGCTGGGGTGAGGCTCTTGGGGACCTCCTCGGACAGCATCGACCGAGCCGAGGATCGGGAGCGATTCCAGGAACTACTCAGGAAGCTGGGCTTGGTTCAACCCGAAAACGGCACCGCAATGTCCATAGCCGAGGCAAGGGCTGTTGCCGCTGAGATCGGCTATCCTGTGGTGGTGCGCCCCTCGTTCGTCCTGGGCGGACGGGCAATGGAGATCGTGTATCACGAACGCGATCTGGAGGCCTTCGTCTCCTTGGCCGTGGAGGCCTCTCCGGACCGCCCGATCCTCATAGACAAGTACTTGGAGGATGCCATCGAGGTCGACGTGGACGCGGTCTCCGACGGCAAGGACGTGGTGATCGCCGGCATCATGGAGCACGTGGAGGAGGCAGGGATTCACTCCGGGGACAGTGCTTGCGTGCTTCCCCCGGTAACGCTCAACGAGGCCGTGTTGACCGCCATCAGGCACAACACCCACGCCCTGGCCAGGGAACTCGAGGTGGTAGGCCTCATGAATATCCAGTACGCGGTGAAGAACGACGTGGTCTACGTCCTGGAGGTGAACCCCAGGGCCTCTAGGACCGTGCCTTTCGTGAGCAAGGCCACCGGGATCCCGTGGGCCAAGGTGGCCACCAAACTGATGGTCGGACATACTCTAAGGGAGCTGGGGATCACGAGGGAGGTCATGGTCCACCACCTGGCGGTGAAGGAGTCTGTCTTCCCGTTCAAGCGGTTCCACGGGGTGGACACTATCCTCGGCCCCGAGATGAAGTCCACCGGGGAGGTCATGGGGATCGATACGACCTTCGGCATGGCCTTCGCCAAGTCTCAGTTGGCCGCTGAGCTGTCCCTTCCCATGTCAGGCACGGTCTTCGTGAGCGTCAAGAACAAGGACAAACGTAACATCCTCTACATCGTCAAGAGGCTCGTGGACCTGGGATTCGACATAGTGGCAACGGAAGGGACCGCCAATGCCTTGATCCGCAACGATATCGAGGTGACCAAGGTCCGTAAGGTCTCCGAGGGTCGTCCCAACGTGGTGGACCTGATCAAGAACAGGCAGATCCAACTCATCATCAACACCCCAGCCGCCGGGCGAACGCCCCGCAGGGACGAGGTAGCCATACGCAGCACTGCCGTGGCCTTCAACATCCCCATCGTGACCACGGTGAGCGGGGCGGCAGCCACCGTCAACGCCATCGAGGCCCTCCGCAAGAAGGCCCTGGAGGTCAGGACCCTTCAGGAATACCACCAGGCACTGCTATCCCGGTGATGAGCTGGCCCTGACCCCCTTCGCAGATAATCGATGGCGACTGGTCAGTCCCAAGCGCCTGGGTTCGATCCCAACGCACAAGCCGCTGAAGCGATCGTCCTCCTTGGGAAGGGCCAGGGGGCGAAGCAGGCTACCTCGGGTGAGTCCCGCCCATCGACAGGAGCATGGATTCCAAGGGACAAGGGCCCGTCCTGCTCAGGAAACACGAGAGCGACGGATTCCCCGCCAAGTTTTTTGTTGACGATCCGCTCAATCGGTGGTAAGAATTATCACGACTTAGCTATGGAGGTCTTAAAAGATACTTAAGAGGGGAGGAGGGTCATGCTGAGGAGACTTGGTTGGTGGGTGGGTTTCCTAGCGTTCCTGGCCTTTTCTTGGGCCTCTGCGGGGCAGGTGGTAGCAGCGGGATCGAGCATACCGGATTCCTTCATGATCGCCGGTGAAGAAGAGATCCCTGTGGAGATATTGCACTCCAGGATGGGCGTGGGTCTCTCCCGATCCACAGGCCCCGAGTGGAAGGCCCTGAGGTCCATGTCCTCGGGCAAGGTCAGGATGCTTCGCGGACCCGGCACACCGCCTTATGGAGCGGAGCCAGGTACGGCGGCCATTTCCTTCTTGTCGGATGTCAAGGGAATCCTGGGCCTCGGCCACCAAGACGAGGTGGAGGTGCGAGACGTGACCGAGTCGGAGGGGAAACGCCATGTGCGGCTGCGGCAGAGATTTCGAGGGGTCCCGGTGGAAGGGGCAGAGTTGTTGGTCCATATGACCCCCGAGGGCTCGGTGACCATGCTTCAGAACAACTCGGTCCCTGACCTGGCCCCGGCCAACCAGACATCGCTGACACGCGATGAGGCCACGCGGGCCGCGCTGGCAGGGCTTCGCCTCGCCTTGGGAGAAAAGGCTGTCCTGGGTGAGCCATCGGGGGAGTTGATCTTGGCCCGTCTCGGCGGGCGCCACAGGCACGCATGGAAGGTAAAGGTGCCCACCTGGAACCCGGCCGGTAACTGGATCACTTACCTGGACGCAGACACTGGTGAGGTCCTCAAACAGTACAATGCGATCATCTCTGCCAAGCCTGGCAAGAAGGGGCAAGGCTACGTTTACAGGACCAACCCGGACGCCGCTTCGGGCAATTACAGGCGCACGGGTTTGGACAACCTGTTGTCCAACGCCAAGGTCAAGAGCATCGACGAGGACTGGATAGGGCACCTCGCTGGATCCTTCATCTTCGTCGGGACCTCCACGTGGGATCCGAGCCTCGCCTATGCCAAGAACCGCAAGTTCCTCTTCGATCCCATCAACTTCCCGGCCCAGTTCGCTGAGGTCAACGCCTACTACCACTTCAACCTGGCCCACGACTGGTGGAGGGACCTCGTGGAGAAGGGGCTGACGGTACAGTATCTCAACGACAGGACGATCCCCAGCGCCGGCGTCAACGCAAGCATGCCCGGGGATTGCAATGCCTATTACATGGGTGGGGGGACGTTTCTCTTCTCCGATGAGGGTGACTGCCTGGACGTGCCGGGCCTTCTCTGGGATAACCCTGACTTCTCTCTGGACTCAGGGGTGATCTATCACGAATACGCACACATGATGCAGGATTCCCTGGGGTTCCCTTTCGACTCCGACCTGGACCACTATCCAAGGGCCATGGCCGAGGGTGACGCGGATTACTGGTCCTGTACAATGCGCAACAGCCCGCTCATGGGGGAGGTCTTGGATGACGGCACTCATATCGACCTCCCCAGGGACCTGTCAGGGGCGGCCAGGGGCCAACGCTTGTATCCCGACGATGTGGACGACCCGGCCACAGGGTTTCCTGAAGAGCACTACACAGGGGAGATCTGGGGTCAGTTCCTCTGGGACCTCAAAGACGTCCTCCAATCCAGGGCAAATCGTTACATCTATCTCACCAACAGGTCCTATCTCCTGAACTCTGGCGGCCACCACACAGATGACATCGACTTCGCGGACTGGGCCCGGGCGTTCCTCTCCATGAGCCTGGACAAGACAGGATCCGACGACCTCTTCTTCAGTTGTTATTCCGTCTTCGCCGACCGCGGGATCTTCACCCGCGAGCCCTATTGCAATGCCGCGATCTACTTCGGGGTGGTCATTCCTTCTGGAGATCCTCCCCTTTGCGACAGTATCGACGCCATAGCTCGGATCTTCAAGAAGGCCGGCACATGGACAAACAGGGGGAACCTGCACGTCCCTACCAACCCCAGTGAGTACGTCTTCCGTCTCGATTTTGGGGCCAACCAGTTGGTGGTGGACGTCACCGCATCCCCTGGTGAACTGCTACAGCCCAGGATCCAGCTCCGTGACTTCGATGCAGCAGGGGCCGTTTACGCACCAGATGACGAGGTCTTGAAC
>CAZOXN010000164.1:0-6115 GCA_964583655.1 uncultured Desulfarculaceae bacterium
TTGGCGAGACGGGTCGCCGGTGCCCGGCCTCTCGATCTTTATCACCTCGGCCCCGAGGTCGCTCAGGATGGCAGGCCCTCCTGGACCCGCGTGAAACACGGCCCATTCCACCACCCTCATCCCCTCCAGCGGCGCGTGCATGGTGCGACCTCCTGCCCACGAGAATGGATTGTGACGATCCAACAGAATCCCAGCTTCCTTATAGCCGCCTCCCCAGAAGGGTGTCAACCAGCGCGATGCCGGCAGAGGAAAGGCCTTCTTTGTGCCCTGACTTTCCTGTTTCGGGCCAGGCCGATCTCGGGTGAGTTCGCCCGGTCCCGCCCGCACCAGAAGTGGACGAGGCGGTCTCCATCCGCTCTCCTCGCGTTGCACTGCCCGTTTCGTAGAAAAACGTGCTAATATGCCTGCCTGTCCAAGTCCCCGGTCGCCCGACGCCGTTGCCGCAGGCCAATGGGCCCGTAAGGGAGGGCGTCACCCGTGGCCGCCGGGGGGTGTGCAGGAAGGGCAAAGGCGAGTTCATGGAGGTGCATATGAGGGTGCTGTGCTCAGCTCAGAAGGCCCGTCTCTTCAAGGGTCCGGTGCTCGTGGTGGGGAGCTTCCAAGGGACCTCTTCGCCCGAAGGCGTCCTCAAGGATTTGGATGGGGCGTCCAAGGGCTGGATCTCCAAGGTCATGGGCTCTGGGGATTTCCGCGGGCGACTGGGGGACGTCCTGGTCCAGCAGACACATGGGGCGCTGCCTGCGGGGCGGCTGATGCTCCTCGGTCTGGGAGAGCCCGAGAAATTCAGTCTGGATCGTTGGCGTGGTGCCGTGTCTCGGGCGGCCCAAGCCAGTCGGGGTTTGAGGGCGAGGCAGATCGGTTTGAGCCTCGAACTGCCCGGGGCCGCACGTATCCCCATGGGCGACTTGGGCGGGGCTGCCACCGAGGGGGCGTTACTGGGGCTTTACCGATTCGGTATCTACAAGGGGAAGCGGGGTGAAGATGACCCGGATCCTGAAGAGATAATTCTCCTCACCGGCAGTCCCAGGGTCAAGACAGGGGTCGATTGGTCCGTAGCCCAGGCCAGGGTCGTGGCGGAGGCGGTGTGCTGGGTCAGGGACTTGGTCTCTGAGCCGTCCAATCGGTTGACACCCGCGGTCCTGGCCCAGAGGGCAGCCGATATGGCTCGGGCCTGGGGGATCCGATACCGCATACTGGACGAGGGCGACCTCAAGGCACTCGGCATGGGTGGCCTCCTCGGGGTGGCCTCCGGCAGCAAGGAGCCCCCCAGGCTCATCCTCTTGGAGTACTCGGCCAAGGATCGCAAGGCCCCGAAGGTGGCCCTGGTGGGCAAGGGGATCACCTTCGACAGCGGCGGGATAAGCCTCAAGCCAGCGGACAAGATGGACTTGATGAAATATGACATGGCTGGAGGTGCGGCGGCCCTGGGGACCATGCAGGCGGCAGCTCGCCTCAGGCTCTCCACCAACCTGGTGGCGGTTGTCCCTGCCACGGAAAACCTCCCATCCGGCTCGGCTTACAAACCAGGTGATGTATTGACCACGATGTCGGGACAGACCGTTGAGGTTACCAACACGGACGCCGAGGGCCGGCTGATCCTGGCGGACGCCTTGACTCACGCCCTGCGCTACAAACCTGACCTTATCGTCGACCTGGCGACCCTCACCGGTGCCTGCGTGGTCGCCTTGGGAGACCAAGTTGCAGGGATCATGGGCAACGACCCAAAGGTATTGGAGGAACTCCGGGCAGCGGGTGAGCGCACCGGCGAGGAGGTGTGGCCCCTCCCCCTCAAGGAGGATTACGAGGAATACCTCAAGAGCGACATCGCGGACGTGAAAAACGCCGGGGGTCGCGATGCAGGTGCGATCCAAGGGGGGCTGTTCCTTAAGCGGTTCGTCAAAGATACGCCATGGGTCCACGTCGACATAGCCGGCCCGGTCTGGACAGACAAGGACCGCCCTTACCGTCCCAAAGGGGCGACGGGATATGGCGTTAGGTTGCTGATCGAATTCCTGAAGGGATTCAAAGGAGTCAAGGGCTAGAGAGGGGATAGCAAGGGAAGCGAAGGGACGCCGGTCTCTTTGAATGGAGCCATGGGCGAAACGCAGCTGACGAGGCCCCGGAGGATGAGAAAAGCGACTCCGTGCATCATCCGCGGGCGGGTTTCTCTTCCAACTCCTCCTCTTCCTCCCAGGGGACCATCTCCTCGGGGAGAGATCGGCCACCGGGGAGGAGGAAGTCCAGGACCGCCCTGGCGAAAAGCTCAGGTCTTTCCCACTGGGGGAAGTGGCCTGCGAAAGGGATCAGCTCGAAGCGGACGGCCCCCGGGATCTCGTGATACAGTTGAATGGCCCACGATGGGCTGAGAGGCGGATAGTCGCACCCCCAAAGGAGCATGGCATTTCCTTTGTATCCCCTTGCCGCCTCGAGGGTCTGGGGCCCAATGAGGGGATCGAGGACTGCCAAGAGCCTCCTCAGTGACGAGGCACGGGCCTGGGAGAAGGGTTCACACCACGTCTCGGCCGTCCCCAGATCCATGGCTCCAGGTTCCACGAAGTAACTCCCCCATCCCCGTGCAGAGCTTCGAAAGCCCTGACGCCTGAGGAGCCTGCCGAACACTTTCAGCCCGCAAGGCAGGCGAGACCAGCCGTGGACCCTCCGCACCCATGGGTGGACCCACTCGGGCCTTGGGGGGACATGGGAGAGTATCATCTTCATCACCCGCTCCGGATACTTCACGGCAAGGGCCAGGGCGATCACCCCTCCGAGGTCGTGGCCCAAGAGATGTACCCGCTCCAGGCCCGCCTCGTCCAGAAAGCGCACCATCCATTCCGCTTGTGTCTCTAGCCTGTAGTTCGAAGGATCGTCAGATGTCGATGCACCCAGCCCTAGTGTGTGTGGACATAGGCAGTGGACATGCTCGTTCAGATGGGGGAGGACCCTGGACCAGATCCCAGGGCCTGGGACCCCGTGCAAGAGCAGCAATGGGGCACCCCTCCCCTGCTCTTGGAAGACCAGCCTGACCCGACCCAGCCTGGCTGCCTTCTGCTCCAGGGAAGGGGCATCCATCTTCCTCTTCCTTCGACAGTGCGCACTAGGTCATGCAACGCGCTCTTTATTAGCACACTCGGTCCACCGAGGCAATCTCTTCCTAGGTCCCGTGAGGGCCCTATGCCTCGCTCCGGCGCTTTGAGGGGCCAAGCCCCTCGGTGTGGCTACGTTGAAGGGATGCCGTTTTTCCCATAGACTAGAGGCAATTGGTCACGGGGTGGCGTCTCTCGTTGCTTCGAGTCTTCGAGGCTCGATCTCCCAAAGGATCTGGCCTCCGGAGGACGTGTTTGCGTGCGACGCACAGGTAGGTGCTTGACCCTCCCAGCGGGAGGCGGATCCCAGGTCTGAGTCCTGGAGGATCGAAGCGCCTCCGCCCTGCCCGCACCGAGTTGGGCGCGGCAGGTAGGCGAGCCGTTCCGAGAACCCTGACCACCTAGTGATCACTTGCGACTGGAGACTGTGACTCTTGGTAGGAGGGGATCCCCATGGCGGTCTCTGATCATCCCGAGGTTGCGTTCATCGAGGGAGACGGGACAGGACCAGAGATATGGCGTGCCTCGCGTCGGGTGTTGGACCAGGCGGTGCAGGCAGCGTACGGAGATTCGAGGAGGATCTCGTGGCGAGAGGTATTGGCCGGGGAAAGGGCCTTTCGGGAGACGGGAGAGTGGCTCCCTGGCGCCACCGTAGATGCCATCCGCCGACTGGGGGTGGCCATAAAGGGACCGCTCACGACCCCGGTCGGGACGGGCATCCGTTCGGTGAACGTGGCCCTGAGACAGGCCCTGGACCTCTACGCGTGCATTCGCCCCGTCAAGCACATATCCGGGGTCCCGAGCCCTCTGAGGGACCCTCAGAGGGTGGACATGGTGGTATTCAGGGAGAACACCGAGGATGTCTATGCTGGGATCGAGTACGCGTCTGGGAGCCCGGAGGCGGAGCGAATCCGGGAGTTCCTGAGGCTCTCTCTGGGCAGGGAGACGCCCCATGAGGCTGCCATAGGGATAAAGCCGATCAGTCCCAATGGCTCCAAGAGGCTGGTTCGCATGGCCATAGAATTCGCCATCGAGCACGGTCTCCCCAGCGTCACCCTGATGCACAAAGGCAACATAATGAAGTTCACCGAGGGGGGGTTTTGCAAGTGGGGATACGATCTGGCCAGGGAGGAATACCCTGACCAAACCATCTTCGAAAGAGATCTCCAAGCCGGCAGGAATCCGCAGGGGAAGGTGATCATCAAGGATCGCATAGCCGATTCTATGTTCCAACAGGTGATCCTCAGGCCAGAGGAATACCACGTCATCGCCACCACGAATCTGAATGGAGATTACATCTCCGACGCCCTGGCCGCTCTGGTGGGCGGGCTTGGCATGGCCCCTGGGGCCAACGTGGGCCAAGGGGTGGCCGTGTTCGAGGCGACCCATGGGACGGCCCCCAAGTACGCTGGCCTGGACAAGATGAACCCCAGCTCCATGATCCTCTCCGGAGCCATGATGCTCAAACACTTGGGATGGTGCGAGGCCGCCGAGCGGGTGGAGGAGGCCTTGCGGCAGACCATAGCTGCAGGGACCGTCACCTACGACCTGGCCCGCCAGATGCCTCAGGCGGTGGAGCTATCCTGTTCTGCGTTCGCAGAGGCGGTGGTCAGCAGGATCGGTCAGGAGAAGGGGGCCTAGCCAAGGGGGCGTCCCCCCGCGGCTGGGACGGACCACCCGGGCAACGTGGGCCTGCGATCCGTTGCGGGCCGACGTCTGGCAGACTCAGTCCCCTTGGAATGCGCCATGGCGGCCTTGCCCTGATGCGAAACGGCCCGCCCCTTCCACTGTCTCCCCCGAACCGATGGTGGCCAGCCCGAGCCGAAACTCGTTGAGCATGGCCTCCTCGAAGGGCAAGTCCAACTGCTCGTATGCGGACTGCCTGTCGCTGAGCACGCATCGCCAGGGGAATCGGGCGATCTCCCGGGCGAGCCTCTCGGCCTCCTCACGGGAGGAGCCGGTGTCCACCACCCTGTTGGCCAGGCCCATGGCCAGGGCCTCCTCGGCCCCCACGGGTCTGCCGGTCAAAATCATGTCCATGGCGCGGGACAGGCCGATCAACCTGGGCAGGCGCACGGTCCCCCCGTCGATCAAAGGGACGCCCCAGCGCCTGCAGAAGACCCCGAAGACGGCGTCGCGCTCCACCACCCTGAGGTCGCACCAGATGGCCAACTCCAGCCCTCCTGCCACGGCGTATCCCGCCACCGCGGCGATCACAGGCTTGCTCAGCCGCATCCGGGTTGGCCCCATGGGCCCATCCCCGCCCTCCTCCACCCTGTTGCCCAGTCCCTTGGAGATGGCCTTGAGATCCGCCCCGGCACAGAAGCACCCCCCTGCCCCCGTGAGCACGGCCACCCTGGCCTCCTGGTCGGCCTCGAACCCCCGGAAGGCTCGGGCCAAGGCATCCGCGGTGGGGCGGTCCACGGCGTTTCTCACCTCCGGGCGGTTTATGATGACGGTGGTCACTGGTCCCTTCTTCTCTGTGAGAACGAGCATCACATCCTCCTCATCGTTTCTTTTAAGTGCCCAAGCATACAATGGACTCCCCGGCAAGGCAAACCGATGCCGAGCGGCTGAGATTTTAGTGAGTGCGACCACGCGTCCCGAGGCCATCCGAGCTGGATCTACCGGAAACCATCGATATCGCGGCGCCTGGAGGATGCGATCCTTGACATCGTCCATGTCTTAGCCTAAGTTCCTCTCTGCTTTGAATCTGGTTCGGGATTCGGGGCCACCGGGGGCCCCTCGAGGCCGGGGGGTCAGAGGGGCCGCAAAGGCCGAATCCTAGTCCTCTTAGGTCCGGGGGAAGGCGGGAGATGGACTTCGATCTCAAGGAAGAGCACAAGATGATAAAGCAGATGGCCCGGGATTTCACCGAAAGGGCGATCAAGCCAAGGGCAGAGGAGATGGACCGAACAGGGGCTTACCCTTACGACATCATCCAGCAGATGGCCGAGCTCGGGATGATGGGTATCCCCTTCCCTGAAGAGTGGGGGGGAAGCGGCGGCGACTGGGTTGGGATGCACGTGTGC
>CAZOXN010000165.1:0-6108 GCA_964583655.1 uncultured Desulfarculaceae bacterium
GGCTGGTGAGCGAGGCCAAGAGATTCGCCACCGATGCCGCATGGGATATCGCCAACAAGGCCATGCAGATCATGGGTGGCATCGGCTACACCGACGTGTATCCCATCGAGAAGATAATCCGCGACTCCCGTCTCACCCAAATCTGGACCGGGACCAACGAGGTGATGAATCTCTTGATCCAGCACGAGTATTACGGAGAGGTATTGTCCGGGGCGGCCCAGGTGCGCGACGTGGAGAGGGACGCCATGGAGGTGGAGGAGGCGGAGAAGTGCTTCACGGACGAAGACATGTGGAGGGTTCATCTCGAGCTGCAGAGAAGACAGGGTGCATGAAAGGGGGGTGCAAGCGTTGGGGGCGCCTTCATCTCCCTGGTCCAGGCACGAGGCGTGCTGGTTGCCCACTGGTTGAACGATGTCGATGATACGGGAGACGATGCCCTGGGGATTATGGCGGACCAGGGGCTTGGAATCACCGGGGACTTTCGAGATCAGTAAATGGAGCCTCGTGGCCGGGTGCCGTCCTTTGTCGAGATGATCGACCCTAGTCCTGGGGTGATGGCGACTTGAGAAAGACAAATCGATGGGATAAGGCTCCCGAACGTCGTCGTCTTGCGCGCTGCCATCTGGGAGTGCCCGTGCGGTTCCACATCGTGCGGGAAGGGGAGGGGACCAAGGTCTCCCGGCTATTGGAGGGGATGCTTCGAGACGTGAGCGCCGAGGGCATCGCCATGGAGACCCCATGCATCGAGACCGATGGGCTTCACATCTCGTATGATTCCGTGCCGGCGAGGAAGAACAGGATCTATCTCCAATTCGAGCTTCCCTCCGAGAAGGCCGTGAAGGCCGTGGCCGAGACGATTTGGTACGAACGCATGTCGAGTGCTGACAATCTCTTCGCCGTGGGCCTCAAGTTCTTGGAGATCTCCAAGGAATCCAGGGCGGCCCTCAAGGAGTTCCTCGAGGTCTCGAGCGAGGTGCGGCCGTTGCCCGTGTGAGTTACGCCCGAAAGGGGCAGCTGGGAGCCAGTCCCTGCCAACGCACCACTTCCTCTGTATCCAGTTGACAGGCTCCCGGCTTGCCCTCGTCTACGGTGCCCTCGCTCGGGAGCGGGAAGGGGGAGGAAAGGGGATGGGACGAGGGGGAGACGACCGTTGGAAAAATCTACACTGAGTCGAATAAGACAACATCCTGCCTAAACACGAGTCGATACAAGCCCTTGCCCCAACCTTCGGCCGGGGAACTGTAGGATTTTCCAACGACTCCCCGGAGGACTCGCGAATGGGCACGCGGCGTGATCACGAAAAGCCTTGCCAGATCAATGTCTTGGGGGCAGAGGGTGACCATGGCACGGAGGTTGCTTAAGGGAGGGATTCAGGGTCTTAAGGAGGGACCGAAACACGTCCGGGCGCGCGCAGTTGCTCACGAGCTCAAGCACACCTGTACCAGTTGATTGCCTCGAGCGATTTCCTCATCGGTCCCTTCTTTGCCCATTTCTGTTCCCGTGTCCTGCTGGGTTTTTCGTCACGCCCTCGACCTGGGGCTCCCAGTCGCGGTCTTCTTGGTCCCATCCTTAGGTGTGCCCGGAGGGGAGGTCAGTGGGATGCGATCCCAATTCAGTCTTGGTGAGTGATTCTCGCTGGGCCCACCACGCGGTCCGCGGTGGGCAAGGCGAAGAGACGGCCGCCGGATCCATGCCTTAAACATATCTTACAGAAAGGAGAGGACGCTAATGGGTGAGATCGGTCATGGCGGAAAGGAGATCGTCGAGCGAATCCTGGGGCCAAAGGAGGCCGGGGGGAGGATCAAAGGCCTGAAGCAGGTCCCGGTGCGGGAGCAGATGGCGGTGGAGGTCATCGATCTCGCGTACGGGTTTTTCTCTCCGCTGCAAGGCTTCATGGGCAAGGCTGACGTGGAAAGCGTCTGCAAGAAGATGCGTCTGAAGGACGGAACGGTCTGGAGTATCCCCATAGTCTTCGACCTCTCGGACAGGGAGATCGCTGATTACGGGATAAAGGCAGGGGATTCGGTCCTACTGACCTACGAGGGGAATCCTTGCGCCATCTTCGAGATCGAGGAGATCTATGACTACAATAAGCAGGAGCTGGCCAAGGACGTCTACGGGACCACCGAGGAAAAACATCCTGGCGTGAAGCGGACCTACCAATACAAGGACAAGTTCCTGGGCGGCAAGATAACCATGGTGGGGAGGCCCATCATCAATGAGCCTTTCACCCCCTTCTTCCTGACCCCGCTGGAGATGCGCAGGAAGATCAAGGAGAAGGGCTGGGTGCGAACAGTGGCCCACCAGACGAGAAACGTGCCTCACACCGGGCACGAATGGCTCATGAAGGGTTCGTGGCTGTCAGCTTACGGAGAGCTCCCAGTGGAGAAGATGATAGTCGGGGTGGTGGTCAACGCCATCATCGGGGAGAAGCGCCCGGGCGATTACATCGACGAGGCCATCGTGCTTTGCCACGATGTCTTGAGGAAGGCCGGTTACTTCCGCGAGGACGTTCATCTGACCTCCATCTCCCTCTGGGACATGCGGTATGCGGGTCCGAGGGAGGCGGTCTTTCACGCGGCCTTGAGGGCGAATCTGGGGATTTCCCACCACATGTTCGGCAGGGACCACGCCGGGGTTGGGAGTTACTACGACCCATACGATGCTCACAGGATCTTCGATCAGTTCTCGGAGAAGGACCTCAACATAAAGCCCGTGCGGGTGCTCGAGTGGTGGTACTGCCCCGAGTGTGCGGAGGTGACCTACATGGGCCTGTGCGCTCACAAGGACAAGATCCAGAACTTCAGCGGCACCCTCATCCGCAGTATCATCCAGGATGGGGTCAAGCCCCCGAGGCTCATCTTCAGGCCAGAGGTCTTCGACCTGATCCAGGAGTGCGCGGAGAAATACGGCAGGGGTGACGCCTTCGTGACCCCGGAGTATCTCAAGCATAGGAACCCGGTTTTCACGTTTCCCAAGCTCTAACCAAAGCTCGAAGAGGAGGGACACAACCCATGGCCGAGACCTTTCCCATAAACGTCTGGATCAACGAAGAACGGTACTCAAAGCTCCAGGCAGCGGGCCTGGCTGACATGTGTCAAGAGATGCTCGCAGGGCTCAAGGTCCTGCGGGTGCCTACCACGGCCGATCAGAGGGACGAGATCTTGAAGAAGTTCCCCATGGCCAAGTTCGACAGCGCCACAACCAAGAGCATCGAGTTGCTACCCCGTGCTGTCAAGGACAAGATATTCGACTTGGTAGTGGCCAGGAAGTCGGTGGACGTGATAGGGGAGTTTCTCAAGTCATTATGACGAATTGGGGAGCCGGCCGCTGCTGCTCCCCAAGGTCTGCCGAAACGCGGCGCACCGGTGGGGAGCCTGCGGGAGGACCCGTGAAAGGAGGTGAAAGAGGAGGATCTGCGGATATGCTGTAGCAATTGAGGTGCGTGAGAGCGTTTCGTCATGAGAGAAAAGTTCCTGAGGAGGTGAGCTTATGCCAAGCTATGTGATTCTGGAAAAGTGCGACGGGTGCAAGGGACAGGACAAGACGGCCTGCCAGTACATCTGCCCCAACGACCTGATGGTCCTGAACAAGGACACCATGAAGGCCTACAACCGGGCGCCAGAGATGTGCTGGGAGTGTTATAACTGCGTGAAGATCTGCCCGCAGCAGGCGGTGGATGTGCGCGGATACGCGGACTTCATCCCCATGGGGGCCTCTGTTGTCCCCTTGAGGAGCTCGGACTCCATCATGTGGACGGTCAAGTTCCGCAACGGGATGATCAAGCGGTTCAAGTTCCCCATCCGGACCACGGCCGAAGGATCCGCTGTCCCTGATGGTGGGTGGGAGACCGCCTCGGACGACCTTAAGAGCCCCGTCCTTTGCACGGAACCGGGTTCTCTGTGGCTCAAAGAGGTCCCGACCTTGAAGAAGTAGCCCCAATCTTCCTAAGGAGGTGAGTTCCATGCAGCCTTTTGAAACTGTTGAGGTGACTACCGATCTGTTGATTTGTGGCGGAGGCATGGCGGCCTGCGGGGCGGCCGTGGAGGCGGCCTATTGGGCCAAGAAAAAGGGCCTGAAGGTCACTTTGGTGGACAAGGCGGCCATGGATCGAAGCGGTGCCGTGGCCATGGGCCTCTCCGCCCTGAACCAGTATGTCGGCGTCGGCGAGGGGGACAACACCCCCGAGGAGTATGTCGACTATGTCAGGACCGACCTCATGGGGATCACTCGAGAGGACCTTGTCTATGACATCGCCCGCCACGTGGACTCCACGGTGCACCTGTTCGAGAAATGGGGTCTCCCCATATGGAAGGACGAGCAGGGCAAGTACGTTCACGAAGGCCGTTGGCAGCTCATGATAAACGGCGAGTCGTACAAGGTGGTGGTCGCAGAGGCGGCCAAGAACGCCATGAAGGAGGCGGGCGGAGAGATCTTCGAGAGGGTCTTCATCGTCGAGCCTCTGATGGATGGGGACAGGATCGCCGGGGCCGTGGGCTTCAGCGTTAGGGAGGACAAGTTCTATGTCTTCAAGGCCAAGGCAGTCCTGGCCGCCATGGGCGGCGCCGTGCATGTCTTTCGTCCGCGTTCCGTTGGCGAGGGGTTGGGCCGATCTTGGTATCCTCCTTTCAACTCCGGCTCCAGCGCCTACTTCACCATCAGGGCCGGGGCCGAGATGACCTGTCAGGAGGTCCGGTTCATCCCGGTTCGGTTCAAGGATGCCTACGGCCCGGTGGGTGCCTGGTTCCTCCTGTTCAAGTCCAGGGCCACAAACGCCTTCGGCGGCGACTATATGGTGGAGAGGAAGGACGAGCTGGAGAAGTGGGCCCCTTACGGCTTGGCAAAGCCGATCCCGGCCAACCTCAGGAACTGGCTGGGGATGCTCGACATGAAGGAAGGCAAGGGTCCCATCTACATGAGGACCGAGGAGGCCATAGAGAAGATCGCAACCTCTTCCGGAGACGAGAAGGCCGCCAAGAAGAAGCTCAAGGAGCTCGAGTCCGAGGCGTGGGAGGACTTCCTGGATATGACCATCTCCCAGGCAATACTCTGGGCTGCTCAGAACATCCAGCCAGAGTCCAAGGCATCGGAGATCATGGCCTGCGAGCCTTACTTCATCGGCTCCCACTCCGGTGCCTCCGGTGCCTGGGTGAGCGGGCCGCAGGACGTGGCACCCCCGGAATACTTCTGGGGCTACAACCGCATGGCCACGGTCAAGGGGCTGTTCTGCGCAGGGGACGCCTCCGGCGCATCCAGCCACAAGTTCTCCGACGGCTCCCATGCCGAGGGACGCATCGCGGCCAAGGGCGCCCTGGCATTCATAGTGGACAACAACACCCAGCCCAACGTGGATCCGAAGCAGGTTGAGGCCCTCAAGGAGAGGATCCTGAGGCCTCTGGCGCTCTACGAGCAGCACAAGGACCTGTCGGACAACCCGGATATCAACCCCAACTACATCAAGCCGAAGATGTACATGTTCCGTTTGCAGAAGATCATGGACGAGTACTCGGGAGGGGTGTCCGCAGACTTCACTACCAGCTCCAAGATGCTCGAGAGGGGGCTGGAGCTCCTGCAGTTTCTCAAGGAGGACTCTGAGAAGCTGGCGGCCGCTGACCTCCATGAGCTGATGAGGTGCTGGGAGAACGTCCAGAGGACCTGGCAGGCAGAGGCCCACATGCGCTCCATCCTGTTCAGGGAGGAGACCAGGTGGCCCGGATATTACTTCAGGTCCGACTTCCCCAACATGGACGAGAAGAACTGGCGGGTATTCGTCAACTGCAAGTGGGATCCCAAGACTGGGCAGTGGGAGATGATGAAGAAACCGGTCCTCAACTGGATAACCGCCAAGAAGTAAGGTCAGGGCTCTGTATGAAGACCGTCCTGTGCCTTGGCGGACGGCGGTCTCGTGAGTGCTCCAGGCGTCCATAGTGGGTGCCTGGAGCACTCTTTTGGACGCCACTTTGATGGCATCCGCAAGGGATGTGCATCGCTGGGCCTTTCCCAAGCGAACAGTCACACCGTCGTTCCTGCGAAGGTTGCAATGCGATATGGCTGCATCGCAACCTTCGCAGGGATGACTGCCGAGGGTCTTGGCGGACGTCCGAATCA
>CAZOXN010000166.1:0-6105 GCA_964583655.1 uncultured Desulfarculaceae bacterium
GTGGTTGGCCTTGGTGGCGGCCTTCGGACCCTTGGCCTTGGCAGGGGGCAGGGGGGCAGCGGAGGCGCAGGAGAAGTACGTCACCTATCTCAGCCTGGCGGACTACACAGGCCCCATAGCGGGCCTCAACGTGCCAGCGGACATGGGCGTTGAGGACTTCTTCAAGGACCTCAACGAGAGGGGCGGTGTGGACGGTGTCAAGGTCAAGTTCATCGGCGTGGATACCAGGTACGACTTGGCGCGCGGGGTGTCGGCTTACAAGCGTTACAGGAAGGAGCCTAAACTCCTGCTGGTCAATTGCATCAGCACCCCCCTGGGGAAGGCCATAACTCCCTTGACCGAAAAGGACAACTTGGTGGTCATAGTCCCCGGGGACGGCGAGTTCCAGGCCAAGAGGGGACGGGTGTTCACGTGGGGGACGTGCTACCAGGATGCCTATGCGGCCACCATGGACTGGGTCATGGAGGATTGGAAGTCCAAGGGGAAGACGGGGAGCCCGAAGGTGGGCTACCTCCTGTGGGACAATCCTTATGGCAGGGAGCCACTCAGGGGCGGAAAGGAGTACATGGAGAAGCTGGGCATCACCTTGCTGCCTCCGGAATTCTTCCCTCCCGGGGCCCTGGAGCACACGGTGTATCTCACCCGTCTGGCCGAGGCCGGGGCAGATTACATCGTCATCGGCGGGGTGGACCCGACCCCGAGCAACATACTGCGAGACGCCCACAGGCTGGGGCTGACCAAGAAGATCCAGTTCGTGGACGCCACCTTCTGGGGGCCGGACGAGAGCGTGGGGATCAAGGCCAACCCCGAGGCCACGGAGGGGGCGGTCATCTGCGTCTATTACCTCAGGGGGGACGAGGCCCGCAACCACCCTCTGGGAAGGCGGCTTTGGGAGAAGTATCGCAAGAAGCCCCTCGAGGAGATGGGTACCACATACGCCACAGGGATGGTCTGGGGGATGGACATGGAGGCCGCCCTGAAGATCGCCCTCAAGGAAGTGGGCTTCGACAAGTTAGATGGAGACGCCATGTACAGGGCTTACCAGAAACTGGGGGGTGGGACACACAGACAGGGCATGACGGGCAACTGCACGTACGGCCCCGACTCCCGCAGGGGATCGGACATGGTGAAATTCTACCGGGTCCAGAAAGGGAAGCTGGTCCCCATCACCGGGTGGAGGAAGGCGCCGGATGCGGTGTCCCTCCACAAGTTCTGAACCCGAGAGCCCCTTTGGGATGACAAGGAGGAAAGGCCATGAAGAGCTATCCCTATGCTGTTTTCGCGATCTTTCTCGCCCTGGGGCTGGCCGCAGCGGGGTTGGCCGGATGCGAGGCGGTCAAGCCCGTGCCCGAGGCCAAGCTTCAGGTCATACCGGACAAGACCCTGATATCCCCTGAGCTCCTCAAGGCCCCTGTCAAGTTCGCTGGCTCGGGCTTTGCCCCCAAGGAGATGGTGATCGTGGAGATGATGGTCCCGCCCGGCGTGGAGATAAAGGGCGTGGCCAAAGGGGAGGATGTGGGGCTCGCATACGGCAACGCCGACGAAAAGGGCGAGTTCCAGGCGGCCATGGCGGCCACTGCCACCCTCAATTGGTTCTTCCAGACCGGGTGGAGCCCCACCCTGGCCCCGGACCTGAAGCAGGCCAAGCCCATCCCGCCCGGCAAGTACGAGATCAAGGCCACCGGGGCGGACTCGGGGGCCGTGGGCAAGGCGGTCCTGGAGATCCTGCCGCCGCCAGCGAAGAAGTAGTACGGAATGCTGAGGCTCAACAACATTGAGGTCATCTACAGCGACGTGATATTGGTCCTGAAGGGGGTCTCCTTGGAGGTCCAGCCCGGGAAGGTGGTGGCCCTCCTGGGGGCCAACGGCGCGGGCAAGACCACAACCCTGAAGGCCATCTCCGGGGTCCTTCGCACAGAGCTCGGGGATGTCACCGACGGGAGCATCGAGCTGGACGGCACGCGCATCGACCGGATGGATCCCGAGGAGATAGTGCGTCTGGGGATCGTCCAGGTGATGGAGGGAAGGAGGCTCTTCGAGCACCTCACGGTGGAAGAGAACCTGCTGGTGGGTGCCTATTCCAGGACGGACAGTGCGGCTGTCAGGGAGGACCTGGAGAAGGTCTACGGATACTTCCCGAACCTCAAGGACATGCGCCGCCGCACCAGCGGTTATCTCTCGGGCGGAGAGCGTCAGATGCTGGTCATGGGCAGGGCCCTCATGGGCCGGCCCAAGGTCATGCTACTGGATGAGCCATCCCTCGGCCTGAGCCCGCTCCTGGTCAGGGAGATCTTCAAGATCGTCCAGAGGATAAACTCTCAGGAGAGGGTCTCGGTGCTCCTGGTGGAGCAAAACGCCAGGATCGCCCTGGGCATATCCTCCTACGGTTATGTCATGGAGAACGGGCGTGTGGTCCTGGATGGCCCGTCCGAGAAGCTCATGGAGAACGAGGACATAAAGGAGTTCTACCTGGGACTGAGCCAGAAGGGGAGAAGGAAGAGCTACCGGGAAGTCAAGCACTACAGGCGCCGGAAGAGGTGGCTCGCCTGAGATTGTCTCGTGGTTGGCCGCATGAGACAGGGGCCCCGGCCCCTGTCTCGGCTTACAGCGGCCAGAGTTTCTAAAAGGCCTCGGGGGTGATGCCGTGCTTCTTCAGCTTGTAATGGAGGACGCGGCGGGTGATGCCCAGGAGGCGTGATGCATCCACTTGGACGCCGTGGGCCCGAATCATGGCCTCTTGGATGGCCTCCCTCTCCAGGCGCTCCAGATTGAGGTCCGTCCCCTTGGGGGATGGCCTCGCATCCCTCGCGGGTTCCTCCAGGAGCAGGTCTCTGGGCATTATCAGTGGTCCCTCAGCGATGAGGGTGGCCCGCTGGACAACGTTCTGGAGCTCCCTGACGTTCCCGGGGAAGGGATGTCTCTGCAGGGCCTTGACGGCGTCTCGATGGAACCCTCGGATGTTGCTCTGCGGCGGGCGGAATCGCTCCAGGAAGTGGTGGGCCAGGGGGAGTATGTCCTCCTGGCGTTCCCTCAGGGGGGGTATCTGGATGGTGAGGGCGCCGATGCGGTAATAAAGGTCCCTTCGGAAAGGGATCTCTGCCTCCGGGGCCAGGAGGTCCTGATTTGTCGCCGCTATGACCCGCACATCCACTCGGATCGTCTCATTGCCGCCCAAGCGCTCGAAACTCCTCTCCTGGAGGACTCGAAGCAGCTTGGCCTGGATAGTGGGATCCATGTCTCCGATCTCGTCCAGAAAGATGGTCCCGCCGTTGGCTTGTTCGAACCTCCCTATACGACGCTGATCAGCGCCGGTAAAGGCCCCTTTCTCGTGGCCGAAGAGCTCGCTCTCCAGGAGCTCCCTGTGGAGCGTGGCGCAGTTGACCGCAAGGAAGGGCTTGTCCCTGCGTGGCCCGTTATGGTGTAGCGCCCTGGCTATCAACTCCTTTCCGGTTCCTGTCTCCCCCTGGATCAGCACGGCGATGGAGCTCGGGAGGACCTTCTGCATCAAATCGAGGACCTGGCGCATGGCCGGACTACTCCCCACGATCTCCTCGAACCCGTAGCGCCTGCCCATCTCCTGTTGGAGCTTCTTCACCTCCTCCCGGAGCCTGTCGCGTTCCAGCCTGAGCCTCTCCACATTGGAGACCCTGAGTCTGTGACTCAGGAGCTGGGCCAGCCTGTAGGTCACCTTGAGGGCGGCCGACTTGTTGTCGCGGAAGAGGGCCTCGAAGTCCCCCCAGGCGATCCTCAGGAGGCTTGCAGGGCCATCCTCCGTCACCTGGATCGTGGCGGAGCGGGGCGATAGGTCCAAGAGGGCCATCTCCCCCAGGATAGCGGGGGGGGAGAGGACCATGAGGGTGCGCTGCTCCTCGCTCCCCTCCATCTTCTTGAGGACCCGAACCCGCCCGCTCTGGATCACATATAAGGCATCTCCGGCCTCCCCTTCGCCGAAGACCACCTCGGATGGGCCGTACGTAACGGCCTGGATGGTGCGGGCTAGGTCGAGGAGTTCTTCGTCGGTGAGATCAAAGGTCCTGGGATTGGTGAAGGGTGGGGTGGCCCCCTCCATCACCTTCAGGGCGAAGGCCTCTCTCAGGAGATCCACTATCTGCGCCTCGATCATCTTGCCTGCCTCATCCGCGACTCACCATCCCTCCGGGCCTCACCGGACCCGCAACGTTCGCATTCTATTGATGGCACATGCCACCTCCAGCAACCTCGGCATGGCCAGGTTCCCAACCTTCCTTTGACCCAGCATGTCGAACCCGCGTGACCACAGGTCCTGGAAGGCCCTGGTCAGGCCATCCCTGAGGGTCAACTCTTGCCCTCCGTATGTCGTGGAGTAGTAATGGATGATCTCCCCAATGGCCCTGGTCTGGCTTTGGTCCACGAGTTGTTCCACGTGAGTTAGGTCGATGGAGGCGGTCCCATAGAGGATGTGCCTGAGCCCTTTGGCGTCTATCTTGACTTCCCTGTGTCCCCTGTGGGCGCTGAAGCTCTCCCTCAAGGGCACTCGATGGGAGATCTCCCCGAAGCGGTCCCCTCCTTCCACCCGTCTCCTCGACGCGTATTGGGCACGTATCCGGCGCACCTCTTCCATGACGTCCAATGGGCGGTAGTGGTCCATCATGAGGACCTGGTCCGCCACGTCGAAATAGTCTCCAGACCCCCCCATCACCAGTATGGTCGATACCCCCAGTTCATCGTAGAGCTGACGCACCTTATCCACGAAAGGGGTGATGGGTTCTTTCTCCTTGGCCACCAGGGCCTGCATGCGCTCGTCCCGGATCATGAAGTTGGTGGCGGAGGTGTCCTCGTCCACCAGGAGCAGATCGGCCCCGATCTCCAGGGCCTCCACGATGTTGGCAGCCTGGGAGGTGGAGCCGCTGGCATTGTCCGTGGAGAACCGCACTGTATCCTTGCCGAAGGGCAGGTCGTTGATGAAGGGGGATATGTTGACTTTTTCCACGAAACGGCCGTCCTCGGCCCTTATCTTCACGGCCGAGGGTGTGGTGACCACGTGTTCGCGTCCGTCTCCGGGGATGTGGTTGTACACGGATCGCTCGATGGCCCTCAAGAGGGTGGACTTGCCGTGGAACCCCCCACCGACGATGAGCGTCACCCCTCTGGGGATCCCCAGCCCGGTAATAGGACCGCCATTGGGCCTGTTGAGGGTGACTTCCATAGTGGGCGGGGCCTCCAACCTGATGGGACGCACCCCACCGGTCTCCTGAGAAAACGGGCGGTCATCAACCCCGCTTCGGCGCGGCAACAGAGCCCCGTTGCCAAGAAACGCCACCAGCCCCAGCCCGGGGAGCTGACCCCTCATGGCGTCCTGATCCTCACAGCACGCAACGTGCGCCTTCAAGGCCCTCTGGTCCAGGTTTCGGGCCATCACCGCCCCTTCCACCGCCCTGGGCACCTCCTGGAAGAACATCTCCACGGCCTCGCGTGCCAGAACGGTGCGGCCCGCGGCTGGCAGCCCCATGACGAATCGCACCTCGATCCCACCAGGGACCATTAGCGCCGAAGACCTCTCGAGGACCTCCTGCCCAGGGACGTCTATGGCGATAAGGCCACTGTGGCCTATGCCTCGGTTGCCTTTGACCACCTGTCGCAGCACCCGATGAAATGCCCTGGTGATGAAGTCCCGAAAGGCCACCTCCCGGCTCTTGTTGGCCACGAGCCAAGGATCGAACCCGGCCCTCTCTCGGGGGACCATCACCCTGATCCTAGTGGGGGATGCGAACGGGTCCCCTTGGACGTGATCGATGACGAGGCGAAACCCTGCGAACTCGTACGACCCCTCGATCTCCTTGTAGGCCTTGTAACCCTTTCGGTCTATGCGCTGCAGCCTCTGTCTCAGCTCCTCCTGGTGCGCCATGTGCAGCTATCCTCTCCGCCCGGTGGATTATCCCTTACATACACCGAGAAAGGCGAACGGTCAAGGGCGAGGGCCGAAAGCTCCAGGCAGCGCGCAGCAAAGACGCCGTTCAGGCCCGGCGCCTTCTCGGGTTACCGGCGCACAGCGGGTGCACGGGGGCTGCTCGAGGGGGACAAGATCCCGGGGATGGGATATCATGGAAGGGTCGTTGCGTTCGATGA
>CAZOXN010000167.1:0-6016 GCA_964583655.1 uncultured Desulfarculaceae bacterium
AAAGCGCCTCCGCCAAGCCGCTCCGAGAAACGCCGTCACCCTGTGATCACTTACAAACGCGGCCACCAGTTGACCGGTCAACGTCTGAAAGGTGAAAACACTGCCTGCGAGTGATGCCCGTCAAAGACCGAGATAAACCTTGCGCAGAAATTCATCGGCCAGCAGTTCCTCTCTGTGCCCTTGGCCAACGACATGTCCCTTCGAAAGAACGTAATTTCTCTGTGCGACCTCGAAGGCGTAACTCACGTCCTGCTCCACTAGCAATATCGCCATTCCCATCCCGTGGATTTCCTGCAAACGCCTGAACAGGTCTTCCTTCAACAGGGGCGAAAGCCCTGTTGACGGCTCGTCCACCATCAGAAGCTTCGCCTCCGACATCAGGGACCTGGCGATGGCCAACATGGTACGCTCGCCGCCCGACAACGTTCCCGCAGACTGATTTTTTCTCTCTTTCAACACGGGAAAGAGATGGTAGACCTTCTCCAGGTCCTTCTGAAACAATCCCTCATCCCTGATGCTGTATGCGGCGGCCTTGAGGTTTTCCAGAACGGTCAGCTCTCGAAAGGGCCGCCCCCTTTCAGGACAGATGACCAAACCGCGCCTGGCCCTCTCGTAAGCAGGAAGGTTACCCATCTCCTTGCCGTCGAAGACGATGCTCCCCTCGATGCGGATACGGCCGGCCCTGGTGCCTTTGAGGGCATCGCGTTCCCAATCCACCAGACCCGCGATGGTGCGAAGCAATGTACTCTTGCCCGCGCCGTTCGGACCGACTACGGCCACAAGCTCCCTCTCATCCACAGCGACGTCGACCCTATCCAACACCTGTGCGGTGTCAAACCACACGCTCACGTGCCTCACCTCAAGATACAAACCTTTCCGCCTCCTTTCCGATGTAAACGCGTATCACCTCTTTGTTCTTGACTATCTCCTCCGGAGGCCCGTCAGCGATTATCCGCCCGAAGTTCATCACTATCACCCGGGTCACCAATTGCATGAGGTCAGCCAGTTTGTGTTCCACGATCAACATCGTCGGCCCTTCACGGTGGAGTCTTCCAAACCTTCCCCCTTTGTGCAGCCGTTTGAGCGATTTGACCAGGAGTGTGGTCTCGGCGGGGTTCAGGCCGCCGAACGGCTCATCCAGGATCAAGAGCTCTGGCTCGGTGGCAATGGCCCGCGCGAGTTCGAGCCGCTTGAGGTCGCCGTGAGAAAGCACAGAGGCCGGCTCGAGCGCGAGGTCCCTTATCCCGCAAAACTCCAGGGCATCCATGGCCCTGTTCTCGGCTATCTTGACCCACTCCCCGAACCTCTTCGCCCTGGGACACAGGACACCGACCAAGACGTTTGCGTAGACCGGCATGCGCCGAAAGGGCTTGACCACCTGAGAGGTCATCACCATGCCCATGTTGACGATGCTCGCCGTGTCCTTTCCTGTGATGTCCTCTCCCTTGAATACCACCCTCCCGGAGGACGGTCTCAACACGTTCATTATCAGTCTCACGAGTGTGGTCTTTCCTGCCCCGTTGGGACCTATGAGGCCTACGATTTCCCCCTGGTCCACCCGAAAGCTCACATCGTTGACCGCAACGATGCCCCCGAACCGTTTTACAAGGTGATCGACGCTGAGAATCGGTTGCTCCACCTACGCCTCCATTTCCCTCAATTCCCTGCGGGATACCTTTCCTATATCGGTACGAGGTATTTCCCCGACGAATTCCACGATGCGCGGGACCTTATAGTGGGCCAGCCTCTCACGGCAGAATTCCATTATTTCCTGTTCCGTGATCCTGCCCCTTGCATCCGCCTCCAACACCACGTACGCCTTGACGTTTTCGCCTACGACCTTGTCAGGCACGCCGATGACTCCTGCCTCTTTTACAGCTGGATGCAGTCTGAGGGCCTCCTCCACCTCTCTTGCGTAAACACGCAGTCCCTTGTATTTGATGAGGTCCCGCTTTCTGTCATAAAACCAAAAGTAACCATCTTCGTCCATCCTCATGATGTCACCTGTGCGCCACCATACCTCGCCATTTATGAACGCCTGACTATCCCTGGTCGCATCCGGCATCTTCCAGTACCCCTTGCATACCGATGGGGAGCAAATCACAAGCTCACCCAGTTCGCCGACCGGCACGAATTCATCCTTGTCAGGATCCACAATGGCCGCAACCACGTTGGGCAAAGGCACCCCGCAGGATCCGATCCTTCTCTTCCCGATCGGCGTCCCGGTGCCCAGGGCGGCGGTCTCGGTCATGCCCCAGTAGTCATGAAGTTGCGTCTTGGTCCTCGCCTCCCATTCCCTGGCCGTGGCCTCGTGAAGCGCGTCGGCCGCAGAGATAATCACCTTGAGCTTCTGCCAGTCAACTCGAGTGGTCTTCTGGAAGTCCTTGAGGATCTCGTATATCGTGGGAGCCCCCTGGAAATACGTCGCCTTGACCGACATGAGGGCATTGATTATCTCGTCGAGATCCGGCGTACTCAGCACGACCTGGGTCCATCCCCGAATGACCGCCTCCTGGACACCGGCAAAAAAACCGGCGGCATGATAAAACGGCTGATAACTCACGGTGGCCTCGACGCCATCCTCCAACACCGAGTAAAAGGCAGAGAAACTCCAGTGGCTCGCGAGGAGATTGAAGTGCGTCAGCATCACCCCCTTGGGAGGACCTGTGGTGCCTCCGGTGTACGGCAACAGGACGAGATCCTCCTTCGGCAAACACGCTACGGGCCCCGGCTTGGGTCTGTATTTTTCCACAAGGTCCTTCATTCGATGGAAGCCTTCGTGTTCGAAAATGGTCTTCGAAGGTATAGCCATCTTTTGATAGACTTCCCTGAGGATGCTCTTCCCCAGCATTCTCTTTGCGGCAGGCAGGGAATCCGCAATGTTCGTCATAATTACATTCTCGAACTCGAATCCCGTCTTCTGGACGTTTTCCCATAGAATGTCCTGGCATATGATGGTCTTTGCACCGCTGTTTTCCAACTGGTACTTGATCTCCGGCGATACATAAACGGGGCTTACAGGGGAGACGATCGCGCCTGCCTTGATACATCCATAGAATGCCACGAAGAACTCCGGTGAATTGAGCAAAAGGAATGCAACGACATCCCCCTTTTTTACGCCGAGATCTTGGAGGGCAGTGGCAAATCGATCCACTTTGTCGCGCAGATCCCCAAAAGAAATCTTGTTGCCATAGAATACGACCGCGGTCTTTTTCTTCCATCTCTCGCACGCGCGTTCGAACATCTCGACTAGCGATGCCTCCCGGACCTCGACTTCAGCCGCCACTCCCGGCGGATAGTGCTTCCGCCACGGCCTTTGCTCGTAAATAGATTCCCCAGCCATCACGTACGCTCCGTTTTCCAGATATACGCTCCCTCTTCGAAACGGGAAACCACTCCCTACTCTGCACCCCTGTTCCCATACCTCACGCTAGTCTCCCGCTCGGGATGGAGGGGGGCCCCGCAGGCTCGACAGGAAGTGCGCCAGGTGGAATTGATCAGCTTGCAACGCGGACAGAACTCCTCGATGTGATCTCTGACCCAGGTGGTGATCCCCTGCGGCATGAAAAGGAGGACGAGGACGAGTATCAGCGCCTGAATCACGAATCTGTAATGGCCCAGTCCGGCAAGGGGCGTGAGTTCCACCAGCGGGTAGAGGACAAAAACCCCGGCTATGGGACCGTAAATAGTGCCTATCCCACCGAAGACGCTCCATACCAAGGCGTTGAAGGAGAGCATCAGTTCCAGTGTGGAAGGCCCCACGACCCTGAAATAGTGGGCATACAGGACGCCGGCCAGGCCTGACATCAGGCCGCTGAGCGCAAAAATGACCACCTTGTACCTGGTGGTCATTATCCCCGACATCCTGGCTGCGATCTCATCCTCCAATATGGCTCGCAGGATAACCCCCGTCCTGACGATCTTGGACCTAGTGTCAGTGACCTTCCAGGCAATCAAGGCCATCGCCAGCATCAGCAGAAAGATGATGTAGAACGTGGCCACCTGAGGCAGTCCCAGGGTCGCGACACCGCCCAGACCGTATTCACCACCGGTGAAGTCCTTCCAGACATAAATCACGCCTGTGAGAATGAGGGGCAAGGCCAGTGTCACGAGGGCCAGATACATCCCTCTGAGTCTCAGTGCCGGCAGGCAAGTGATCAGCCCGGCCACCACGGAGAACAAGGCTCCTGCTGGGATAGTCGCCCAGACAGGCCATCCGAGGCGCAGATTTAGGATGGCGGCGGCATACGCTCCCGTCCCGAAGAACAGGGCGTGCCCCAAGCTGACCTGGCCGGTGAAACCGGCAAGCAGGTCCCAACTGAAGGCGAAAATCGCGTAAAGCGAGCCGACGATCACCACCCGCATGACCATCGGCGCCAAGGATTCGGTCAACACAAGAGGCAACAGCAAGACCCCTAACACCCAAAGGAATGCGATGGCCCTGCCGGGGATGGCGAAGACATCATCCCTGATCCAAAAGTAAAGTCGTTGCAAGAGAAGCACCCTACAACCTCTCCTCCTCGAAAACGATCCCGAAAAGCCCTTCCGGCTTCACGAGCAGTACCATTATCATTGCCACTAGCGAGGCGACACCTCTCAGAAAGGTACCTTCGGGCACCAGATTCACCACCGCTACCTCGACGAACCCGAGGATGAACGCCCCGACAATGCTGCCCGTTATGCTTCCCAAACCGCCGAGAACCACGGCGGCAAGTACCACTACCAGAGGCGGTGTCCACATGTATGGATGCACCATGACAATCGGTGCGATCAGTATCGCCGCAAGCGCCGCCAGTCCCGCCGAGATCCCCATGACTACCAGACAGATCCTCTTGTCGTTGATGCCCATAGCGTTAGCAATCTCCGGGTCTTGGGCGACTGCTCTGATTGCAACGCCAATCCTGCTTTTCAGCAGTAACAGCAGCACCCCAAGCACGAGGAAACTCGTCACCAGGGCAAAAATATACTGATAAGCTACCCTTACCCCTGCGAATTCCATATACCCTAAAAGGAAGGCATCGATCGCTTGGAATCGGGCAGAAAAAAAAGCCAAGAATATTTCTTGCAGAAGGATCGCCAACGCGATGGTGATGAGAAGTACAGCCAGTTCGTGTTGCTTGACCCGTTCTATGGTCCCCTTGAAGTAACCCAGTGCCACCAAGATGGCCACCACAACTGCACAGATCGCAGACAACAGGATTGGCAGATGAAGGATCTTGGTGCCGATAAACACCAGAAAAGCGGCCAGCATATAGAAGGCCGTGTGGCCCATATTGATGATACGGGCCACACTGAAAATCAAGGCGAAGCCCACAGCCAAAAGGGAGTAAATCCCACCGGTTACAAGACCACTGACGACAATCGGTCCGAGCACGGCATCCGCTCCCGACAATCGAAAGTTGGGGAGATACTCAAGCTAAGGTTTCCCCTTCCAGTATTCGATCACCCAGGGTGGCACAACGTATTTGCCCATTCCAGGGTACTTGGCCTTGTCCCAGCCGCTCGGTAGGCCCAAGGCCAACAGTTCTGCGGGCAACTCGTTACCATCCGGCCAATACGGTATTTGTTTGCCGTCCACCCATTGCAACTGGATTCCATGGGTATAACCCGGACCGAACTTGATGCCGTGAGGTGACACGGGATGATCGGGAGGGAGGTAAGCTATCCTGCCAGTGACACCGACCATCTCGATTTTTTCCAAAACAGGCACAAGCGCGGCGGTGTCGAGGGAGCCCGCCTTCTCGAGAGCGGCCTTGATCACGTATACACCGTCGTACCCGGTATTGGCAGTCCAGGTAGCAAACTCCCCGTTGTACTTTTTCGCAAATGCCTCGTAATAAGGGACCGTCTTTTCCGTTATGGGGAGCGGAAACTGCCAGTCGAAGTATGACTCATAGTTGCACAGTCCCCCAGTGACGTCCCAGTGAGTCTTTCGCTGTGCCGGAACATTCACTCCTATCAGTGCAGCAGGAAACTTGACTTACCCCCACTGTCTAGAGACCGCTGTGCCCCCCTC
>CAZOXN010000168.1:0-6004 GCA_964583655.1 uncultured Desulfarculaceae bacterium
ACCCGTATGTGGCCCGGGGGCTCAGGCGGGGGGCCGCGGCGAGCCTCCAGCTCATGGGCGAGGCTCACGGGCACCAGGTCCCGAATGCCAGAACGGCCCTGGCCCACAGCGTCCACGGTCTAGGGGGGCAGCTCCACACGGTGCTGATCCTGCAAAGGGAGGATTGACGGTAGAGACATGCCAGCCGTGGCCATCATAGGGACAGGCCAGACCCGCTGCGGCAAGAGGACCGAGGTCTCGTACCCTGAGCTTGTCAGGGAGGCGGTCCTCGCGGCCTTCCTCGATGCCGGCATCGGCCCCGAGGAGGTCGAGGCGGTGGTAACGGGCTCCATGCCCCCTCCCATGGAGGGGATAAACGGCCCGCACCTCTACTGGGCAGATGCCTTGGCCGCCGCTGGCAAGCCCCTCCTGAGGGTCGCCACCTGCGGTTCCACAGGGGTCTCTGTGGCCCACGCCGCCTTCTATCACGTGGCCTCCGGCCTCTTCCAAGTGGTCCTGGCCGTCGGGGCCCAGAAGATGTACGAGGGACAGCCTCAGGGGACCATGGCCACTGTGGCAGACCCGTTCTTCCAGAGGCCTTTCTTGGCAGGGGCCCCCGGCATATTCGCGCTGCAGTGCAACGAGTACATACATCGCTACGACCTCTCGGAGGAGCGACTGCGGGAGGCCGCGGCCCTGATCTCCGTGCGCAACCACAGGGACGCCCTGGACAATCCCTACGCCCACATAAAGATGGAGATCTCCGTGGATGACGTGCTCTCCTCCAGGGTCATCGCGTACCCTGTGCGGCTCCTGGATGTGTGCCCCTCCTCGGATGGGGCGTGCGCCGTGATCTTCGCATCCGAGGACGCAGCCAGGAGGCTCTCCCCATGCCCTGTGTGGGTCAAAGGTGTGGGCTACTGCGGGGAGGAGCACTTCTTCGGCGACACCAGGAAGGTCCCATGGGAGTCGGCCTCCAGATCCGCCAGGCATGCTTACAGGATGGCCGGCATATGGCGTCCTTTGGAGGAGCTGGATGTGGCGGAGGTCTACAACCCCTTCACCTTCCAGGAGCTCCTGATATACGAGTGCTTCGGATTCTGCGAGCCTGGCAAGGGGTGCGATCTCGTGGAGAAGAAGGCCGTGGAGCGTGGCGGGGCTCTCCCTTGCACCCCTTCCGGAGGGGTCCTCTGCACCAACCCCATAGGGGCCACGGGCCTCCAGAGGGTGGCGGAGGTGGCCAATCAGATCCGCGGCAAGGCAGGTGAGCACCAGATAGATGGCGCGCGCACGGGCCTCGCCCATGCCATGGGAGGGATGGATCAGTTCAACGGGGTGATGATCTTGGGCAGAGAGCTCTAGTATGAGTGATCGCTCGCAAGTGCACGGGAGGCACACGCCATGGACAGCCCATCATCGCGCGTGATCCAGGGGAAGATCACCCTCCCCTACCAGTGGGCCATGGGGGAGACCACCACTAGGTTCTTCGAGGAGTTCAGTCAGGGACGGATCATGGGCACCCCATGCAGGGGGTGCGGCAGGGTCATGGTCCCGGCCAGGAAGTTCTGCCCCCGCTGTTTCAGGGACACCGAGGAGTGGGTCCAGGTCTCGGACAAGGGGACCCTGCGAAGTTGGGTCCTGGTCAACTTCGCATACGAGGGCCAGCCCAAGGACCCGCCCTACATCATAGGTGTCATCGACCTGGACGGCTCGGACAGCGGCTTCACCCACTTCGTCGGCGGCCTGGAGGACTACGAGCTGGAGCGCGTAAAGGGGAGGGTCCGCATAGGCATGCGCGTGGCCGCGGTCTGGAGGGAGGCCAGGGAAGGGACCATCTTCGACATCGACCACTTCAGACCCGTGGATTGACCATGGCCTCTCCTCTCCCATGGGAGTCCTTGTCCCACCGCGGGGATGCCAAGCGGTCGGACACCTATATCCCAGGGATTGAATGCGGTTCACGAAATCACTTGACAACGGACCCCCTTTCTTTTAGGTTAGCGAAGCCGGAGAGACGGATGGCCTGGAGGGCAACCTGAGTGCCCGTTTCATCTCCTGTGATCTCCTTGCTGCGCCCCTGGAGCGCTTGCTCGCGTCCGGTCCGCCTTCCCCTCAGGGCATCCCCATGGTTCGAGCTTGGTCTTTGAGTGACCTAGGACCAACAACTGTCCCGCAGGAAAGGAGGAGTGCCATGGAGAAGAGAGCTTTCGTGCCCATAGTCCTCGCCCTGGCCCTGGTGGTGGCCCTGGCAACCCCCTCGGCCTCCAAGGAGATCAAGGTCCTTTCCCAGTTCCCCATGAGCGGCCCGGTGGGGACCCTGCCCGAGTTCGGCATGGGTTACATCGACGGGATGAACTGGATAAACAGCGAGGGCGGGGGGGTCAACGGCAAGAAGATCACCTGGTACCTGGAGGACTTCAGGTACGACCCCACGGTGGAGGTGGCCAACTTCAACAAGTACTGTGCAGAGCACAGCAGGGACGAGTTCCTCATGGCCACAGGTTACATCACCGGGGGATTGAAGCCCCTCATCGAGAAGGTCAACGTGGAGGAGAAGATCCCATGGCTGGATGGCTCCTATTCCACGGAGATCTTCGGTGTGGAGGGGGGCCCGGACAAGTACCCGTATTATTACTCCCTCGGGGCCACGTACGGAGACCAGATGAAGCTCCTGGTGAAGTGGGCCAAGGAGAACCACAAGGGGAAGGAGAGGCCGAGGCTCGGCATCGTTTACAGCCCCACCGCCTGGGGCAGGGACGGGCTCCCCGAGGCCATCGCCTACGCCAAGAAGCTGGGCGTGGACGTGGTGTCCCAGATCGAGTATCCGTACACGGCCACGGACGCCACCAACGAGTGCACTGCCCTGCGCAAGGCCAAGGCCCAGTACGTGATATACCACGGCTACTCCGGGGCCGCGAGCTACACGGCCATCTTCTTCAAGACCGCCAAGAAGATCCTCAAGGACGTCCAGCTCATGGGGACCCACTACACCACGGGGAGGTTCCCCATACTGGTGTGCGGCGATGCCTATGACGGTTATGTGGGAGTGGCCACCAGGCCATTCCTGGATGCGGTCCCCAGGGCCAAGACCCCCATGGACAACCCCATGGTGAAGATGGCTCACGACTTCGCCAAGAAGTATCGCGCAGCGGATTACGCCGAGGGGGGGAAGATCAAGGACATGTTCCTCTACATGGAGGGGCTGACCTACGCCCTGATCCTCCAGGAGGCCCTGGTCCGGGCGGACAAGGCCGGGGAGCTCACCCGGCTGGGCATCAAGAAGGTCCTGGACGAGATGGAGTGGGACTTCAAGGGGCTGTTCGGGGGGAAGAAGTTCTCTTACAGGTTCCACACCATCCCCATGGTCCAGTACTTCAAGGCCGGTGTGAAGATGCAGAAGGTGGGGGACAAGGAGGTCCCCACCGGGGCGGTGCTCCCCCTGGGCGACTGGATCAACGTGGACGAGATCAAGTGGTAGCCTAGCCCCATGGCGGACTTCGTCCAGACCCTGGGCTCAGGGGTGCTCGTGGGCATGGTCTATGCGCTCCTGGGCCTGGGGATCGTGATCATCTTCAGGGCCTCCGAGGCGTTCAACTTCGCCATCGGGGAGTTCCTGGTGGTGGGCACGTTTCTGTTCTTCATCCTCTTCTTCGACCTCCACCTCCCGTTCCTCGTGGCCCTTCCCCTGGGGCTGGCCGCTGCCGGGGTGGCAGGCGGGGTGGTGGAGAGGTTCACCATCAAGCCGCTCCTGGGCAGAAGCCCCATCTCCATGACCATCGTGACCCTGGGGCTGGCCAGCCTCCTCAGGGCCTCGGTCCAGCTCATCTTCGGGGCCCACGCCTATACCTTCATGCTGGATCTGCCGGACATCACCCTGGAGATGGGAGAGGTCCTCTTCCTGTCCGAGTCCCTCTGGTCCGCCATCTTGGGGAGCGGGACCTTCGTCCTGGTCCTCCTTTTCTTGTTCGGGACGCGCTGGGGCGTGGCCATCCGGGCCACATCCGAGAGCCAGGCCAAGGCCCTGGCCATAGGCATAGACTCCAGGTTCATCCTCCTCATGGTATGGGTCATGAGCGCGGTGTGCATCGCCGTGGCGGGGATCGCCATCTCCAACTTCGGGAGCCTATCCTACATGACGGCCATAGTGGGGATGAGGGCCATCCCCGTGGTCCTGATAGGGGGGATGGACAGCATCCCAGGGGCCCTGGTGGGCGGGATCATAGTGGGGGTGTGCGAGGCCTTCGTGGGCTCTTACGTGGAGCCCATGGGGCTCGTGGGGTTCAAGAACATAGCGCCGTACATCCTGCTGATCCTGGTCCTCTTCATCAGGCCTTACGGCCTCTTCGGGACCATAAGGATCGAGAGGGTCTGATGGTGTCGGACCGGGCGTGTTCGTGGCACGAGTGGGGGGTCTGAAGGTGCTCGCCGTAGAGAACCTGCGCGTGGTCTACCATGACGTCATCTCGGTGCTCAACGGGGTCTCCTTGCGGGTCGAGGACGGGGAGATCCTGGTGATCATCGGGGCCAACGGCGCAGGCAAGACCACCTTGCTTCGCTCCATCTGCGGCATGATCGATTTCTACGATGGGAGGATCGTGGAGGGGGACATAAAGGTGGGGGGGGCGTCCGTCAAGGGCATGGACACCACGGACATCATGAAGAGGCATGGCATCACCTACGTCATGGAGGACCGCCCCGTCTTCTGGTACCTCACCGTGGAGGAGAACCTCGAGGCAGCGGCTTACTGCCGATGGGACTCCCAGGTCAAGGCTGACATGGAGGAGGTGTTCGGCTATTTCCCTGTCCTGGCCAAGCTCAGGAACACCAAGGCCGGTTACACATCCGGGGGTGAGCAGCAGATGCTCGCCATCGGCATGTCCCTCATGACCAAGCCCAGGGTGCTTCTCTTCGACGAGCCCTCCTTGGGCCTCGCCCCCTTGATCACCGAGGAGCTCTTCGAGATCATCGGCCGACTCAACCAGAAGGGGATCACCATCGTCCTGGTGGAGCAAAACGCCCACGCTGCCCTGGGCATAGGCACGCGCGGGTACGTCATGGAGACTGGCCGCATCGTGCTGGAGGGAAAGGCCGAGGAGCTGCTCCTCAACGAGGACGTGCGCGAGTTCTACCTCGGGTCAGGGGAGAGGGAGAGGAAGAGCTACAGGGAGGCCAAGCGGTACAAGAGGAGGAAGCGTTGGCTGTGACGGTCGGGGAGAGGGACGCCATACTGGAGATCCGGGACCTCCACCTCTCCTTCATAGGGGTGAAGGTGCTTCACGGGATCAGCCTGAGCGTCCGAAGGGGCGAGATCTTCTGCATCATCGGGCCCAACGGGGCAGGGAAGACGAGCCTCCTCAACTGCGTCAACGCCCATTACAGACCGCAGCGTGGGAGCATCACCTTCGAGGGGAGGGAGATCACCTCCCTCAAGCCCCATGACATAGCGGCTATGGGCATAGCCAGGACCTTCCAGAAGGTGGAGCTATTCCACGGGATGACCGTCCTGGACGTGATAAAGCTCGGCCGCCACACCCTCATGAGATTCTCCCTCCTCGGGAGCTTCTTCCGCCTACCCCACATGCGGCGAGAGGAGATGGCGCACCGGAAGGATATCGAGGAGGGGATCATAGACTTCATGGGGCTGTCGAGCTTCCGCTACGCCAGGGTCGCTGGACTCCCCCTCGGGGTCCGCAAGAGGGTGGACATGGCCAGGGCCCTGGCCATGAGGCCCAAGGTCCTCCTCCTGGACGAGATCATGGCCGGCATGGCCGTGGAGGAGAAGGAGGACATAGCGAGCTACATCCTGGACGTCCACCGAGACCTGGGGGTGACCATCGTCTGGATAGAGCACGACCTTGCCGCGGTCATGGACCTATCGGACCGCGTGTGTGTACTGAACTTCGGGACCAAGATCGCGGAGGGGACACCCATGGAGGTCCAGAGGGACCCCAAGGTCATCGAGGCCTACCTGGGCAGGCAGAGGAAGGCGGGGGGGTGAGCATTGCTGGATCGAACCCTCATAGGC
>CAZOXN010000169.1:0-6000 GCA_964583655.1 uncultured Desulfarculaceae bacterium
CTCAAGATCCATCGCGCAAGGGGCTGTCCGTCCTTTCGCGATCCCAGCGGCAAGGATGGAGATGAAAGATCTCCTTCGCTTCTGCAGGAGCAACGGGATCCCCACGGATGTCCCATGGGAAAAGCTGGATGCGGCGCAGCAGGAGGCCATCCTGGAGGGGACGGATGGCTACTACGGGGTGAAGGGCTTCTTCAAGTGGCTGGAGGGAAAGAGCTACAAGATCCACGTTAGGGTCTTTCTCTCGAGATTCCGGGCTTACGTGCAGTGTCCCACGTGCAAGGGGGCGCGGTTGCGACAAGAGGCGTTGCAATGGAAGGTCCATGACAAGACATTGCCCGAGCTGTGCGCGTTGGACGTCGGTAGGTGCCTGGAGTTCATGGATCATCTGCGAAGCGTATCCGGCCATGATCCCGCGCTCCATCTCCTCGTGGGAGAGATCACGCAGCGGTTGCAGTACCTCTCCGACGTAGGGCTGCCTTTTCTGACACTGGACCGCCCATCGCGTACCCTTTCAGGCGGAGAGGTGGAAAGGGTGATGCTCACCAGGGCCCTGGGTTCGAGACTCGTCAATACGCTGTTCGTCCTCGACGAACCGAGCGTGGGGCTTCATGCGCGGGACATCGAACGGTTGGTCGGGGTGATCCGCAACTTGGTCCATCAGGGGAACACTGCCATAGTCGTGGAACACGACCCGGATATCATCGGTTGGAGCGACGAGCTCATCGACCTGGGACCATGGGCCGGCGGCCGAGGAGGGAGATTGATCTTTTTTGGCCCGCCGGGCCGGATAGGAAAAGAGGCCCCGGAGTCAGTCACTGGTCGATATCTCGCAGGGACCAGGGGCATCCCTGTGCCGAAGAAGAGGCGCAGGCCTTTGCCAGGCAGGGCCATCTTGCTGCGCTCGGTGCAGGAGAACAACCTGAAGGGCATGGACTTGGTCATACCTTTGGGGGTCTTGGTCTGTATCACAGGCGTGTCCGGATCTGGCAAGAGCACGCTGGTCCTGGACGTCTTGTATCGAGGCCTCCTGAGGGCAAAAGGGGTGCCGTGCGAGAGGCCTGGCCGGTTTGGGGGGCTGGATGGGGCGCAATGGGTGGATCATGTGGAACTCGTGGACCAGAGGGGATTGGGGAGGACCCCGAGGGCCAACGCTGCCACGTACACCAAGGCTTGGGAGGCGATCCGGAAGGCTTTTTCATCCACAGACGAGGCCAGGCGGCAGGGGCGACGGCCGGGTGATTTCTCCTTCAACGTCCCTGGCGGGAGGTGCGAGACGTGTCGGGGGGAAGGGTTCACCCGCGTGGAGATGCAATTCCTGTCAGACGTGCTCTTGAGATGCCCGGATTGCCAGGGACGTCGCTTCAGGGGTGAGATCCTCCAGGTCCTTTACAAAGGGCGGTCCATAGCCGATGTGCTGGAGATGACCGTGGAGGAGGCCATTTCCTTCTTCTCCACCCACTCTCAGGTCGTCAAGGCGCTGGAACCGTTGCGCGCCATGGGCCTCGGTTACCTCCCCCTCGGGCAGTCTCTGAGCACCCTTTCCGGGGGGGAGGCGCAGCGGCTCAGACTGGCTCGATTTCTCGGGGAGGCCCCGGGCCGCACCCTCTTCATACTGGATGAGCCCACCACCGGTCTGCACATGGAGGATGTGCGGACCCTGCTCAAGGTACTGGACGGGCTGGTGGAGCAGGGGCATTCGGTTGTGGTGGTCGAGCACCATCTCGATGTGATAAAGTCCGCGGATCACGTGATAGATCTGGGCCCGGAGGGGGGAGAGGATGGAGGGTGGGTCGTGGCCCAAGGAACCCCTGAGGAGATAGCCTTGAGCCGTGATTCCCACACGGGCAGGTACCTCCGGGAGCGTCTCGAAGGTAGATCCGCGCTTCGGGCGAGACCGCCTGACCGAGTGGGGGAAGGTGGGGCATCCCTCCGACCTCAGGTCAGCGCCATAGAGGTCAGGGGGGCCCGCGAGCACAATCTGAGGGATCTGAACCTGGATATCCCCCGCGATAAACTGGTGGCGATCACAGGGGTGAGCGGCTCGGGGAAGTCAACCTTGGCCTTCGACGTCCTCTTCAGCGAGGGGCAGAGGCGCTATCTGGAGAGCCTGCCTGCTTATGTGCGCCAATACATCCGGGTGCTGGACCGACCGGACGTGGACCTGATCTCAGGTCTCCCCCCCACAGTGGCCATCGAGCAGAGGACAGCAAAGGCCGGCAGACGCTCGACAGTGGCTACCCTGACCGAGATCTATCATTTCCTGAGACTCCTGTACGCCCGGCTGGGGACACAGTATTGTCCCAAGTGTCGAGTGGCGATATCCCAGGGCAGCACAGATGGGATCGTTCAGGCGGTGCTCCACCGATTTCGCGGCAAGGAAGTGCAAGTGCTCGCACCGAGGATCTCGGGTCGCAAGGGATTGCACAGCAGGATCCTGGAGCAGGCGAGGAGGAGAGGTGTCCGAAGCGTTCGTGTGGACGGCTCTTTCCTTCCTTTGGACGGACTCAAGGCCCTGGACCGATACAAGGAGCACTGGATAGACTGGGTGATCGCGGACGGGATAGTGGTCGCTCCCGCTGAGGAGAAGGAGCTGAAGATGTTTCTCGAGACGGCCTTGCGGGAGGGTGGGGGGACCGCCGTGGTCGTCTCCGGGGAGGACGAAACCACTTACAGCAGGCGTAACCAGTGCCCCAAGTGCCATCAAGGATTCGAGGAGCTGGACCCACGTCACTTCTCTTTCAACAGCCCCATGGGGGCCTGCAGCGGGTGCGATGGTCTAGGGGTGGTGATGAGGGGGGACCAGCAAGTCGTTTGTCACTCTTGTCATGGGGATCGGATTTCCCCTAGGGGGAGATTCGTGGAGGTCTTGGGACTGACCATCTCCCAGGCCACGGCCATGACCATCAAGGAGGCCAGCGAGTTCTGGCGCCTAGCGGAATTCCCGGAGGCGTGGCAGGCTGTGAGCAAGCCCATCGTCTCGGAGATCGTCCCTAGGCTCGAGACCCTGGGACGGTTGGGGGTCGGTTACCTGACTCTGGACAGGTCCGCCGAGACCCTTTCGGGTGGGGAGGCCCAGCGCATTCGGCTGGCAGCCCAGATAGGTTCGAACCTGCGAGGTGTCTGCTACGTCCTCGACGAGCCCACCATAGGCCTTCACCCAAGGGATCAAGTGTTCTTGATGGAGAGCCTTCGGGCATTGAGGGATCGGGGCAACACCGTCGTGGTGGTGGAGCACGACGAAGCCACCATAAGGGGGTCGGACTGGATCATCGACCTCGGGCCAGGCCCGGGACGAGACGGCGGGAGGCTTGTGGCGGAGGGGACCTTTGAGGGACTGATGGAATCAGGGGCGTCCATCACGGTGAACGCTATGGGAGGCGGCCCTCGCAGTGGTATCACCTCTCGGGGGCGCGGCCCCAAGCAAGGGCAGTGGATCAGGGTGAAGGGCGCTTTTCAGAACAACCTCAAGGGAATCGATGTGGAGATGCCGTTGGGTACCCTCACGTGCGTGACAGGCGTCTCAGGGTCCGGGAAAAGCTCCCTCGTGGAAGAGGTGCTTTATGCCAGCCTGAGCGGCATCTTGAACGGTCGGGGGGGTGAGCTGCGCGGTTGCATGGGGATCAAAGGGTATGAAGCGTTGGTGCGCGTCCTCAAGGTGGATCATTCCCCCATCGGGAGGACCCCCCGTTCCACCCCGGCCACGTACGTGGGAGTCTGGGACGAGATCCGCCGTCTCTTCTCAGGGCTCCCGGAGGCCCGAAGCCGTGGATACGGGCCCGGACGATTCTCCTTCAACATGCCTTCCGGGCGATGTCCTGTGTGTGAAGGTCAGGGTGTGGTGAGGAAAGAAATGAATTTCCTTCCTGATGTATACATGACGTGCGAGGCGTGCGATGGCAACCGCTTTGCCCGGGAGACGCTCTCTGTGGCTTACAAGAAACGGGACATAGCCGAGGTGCTGCGAATGACAGTGGATGAGGCCCTCTCCTTTTTCGAGGATGTGCCCCGTGTCCGGAGACCTCTGCGGGTGCTGAGGGATCTGGGACTGGGCTACATCACCTTGGGGCAACCGAGTCCCACCCTGTCCGGGGGGGAGGCCCAGAGGGTGAAACTCGCTCAGGAGCTCTCAAGGCCGAGTGGCGGGAGGACCCTCTACATACTGGACGAGCCGACCACAGGACTCCACATCCTGGACGTGCGCAGGCTCATCGATACGCTTCACCAACTAGTGGAACGGGGAGACACGGTGGTGGTGGTGGAGCACAACCTGGATGTGATCGCGGCAGCCGACTACATCATTGACCTGGGACCCGAAGGGGGGAAAGAGGGCGGGCGAGTCGTAGCCAAAGGTCGGCCCGAGGAGATCCTCGACGCCTCGGGGCGATCCCACACGGCGCTGTGGCTAAGGAAGCTCTTGGACGGCGAGCCAGCGAAGCAAGGGGCACTGACCGCACCGGTCCGTGGGTGAAGCGCCTCGCAGTGGACCCGTTCACTTGTTACCGATTGCATCGCGCACCTGAAAGCCGGCCTCTCTGATCATCGCGCGGAGTTCCTCTCCCTCCATCACCTCTTTGTCGAGGAGGGTCTTGGCCACTCTCTCCAAGAGATCCCTTCTCTCTTCCAGGAGCTTCCGCACCCGTTCCTTGGCCCCACGAAGCAATGCATCCACTTCCTCGTCGATGGTGCGCGCCCTTTCCTCGCTGTAATCCCTCGGAATCCCAGGGACTTCCAGAAACATAGAGCGTCTCTCCCGCTGAAGGCTCATGAGACCCAGCCTGTCGCTCATCCCGTATTCCATGACCATGGATCGGGCCATGTCCGTCGCCCTTTGGAGGTCGTTCTGTGCCCCTGTGGAGATGTCCTGGAAGACTATCTCTTCGGCCACGCGGCCTCCCAGCAACACCGCTATGCGGTCTTCGAGCTCGGATCGTGTCATGAGATACCGGTCCTCGGTGGGAAGTTGCTGCGTGTAGCCCAGCGCGGCTATCCCCCTCGGTATTATGGATATCTTTCGGACCGGATCGGCATTGGGCACGGCCTCGGCCACCAAGGCGTGGCCGCTTTCGTGATAGGCCACGATCTCCTTCTCCCTTGCGTTCATGACCCTGTTCTTCTTCTCCAGTCCCCCTACGATCCTGTCGATGGCCTCGTCGAAGTCCGCCATGTCCACGGATTTTTTCCCCTTGCGCGCCGCACGGAGGGCGGCCTCGTTCACCAGGTTGGCGAGATCCGCCCCGACGAAGCCTGGCGTGCGGGCAGCTATCTCACGGAGCTTCACCCCTCTGGCGAGCTTGACCTCCTTGACGTGGACCTTCAAGATGGCCTCGCGTCCCGAGATGTCAGGACGATCGATGAGGACCTGGCGGTCGAATCGACCGGGCCTGAGGAGGGCCGGGTCGAGGATCTCCGGCCGGTTCGTCGCGGCCATGATGATGACCCCTTTGGCAGGGTCAAATCCGTCCATCTCCACCAACAACTGATTCAAGGTCTGCTCTCTCTCGTCGTGCCCGCCGATGGGGTTCATGCCCCTGGCCTTTCCCAGGGCATCCAGCTCGTCGATGAAGACTATGCACGGGGCCTGCTGCTGAGCCTGGGCGAACATGTCTCGCACCCGGGCAGCCCCGACACCGACGAACATCTCGACGAATTCCGAGCCGCTCATACTGAAGAACGGTACCTTGGCTTCACCCGCCACCGCCTTGGCCAGCAAGGTCTTGCCGGTCCCGGGCGGTCCCACCAAGAGGACGCCTTTTGGGATACGTCCCCCTAGCATTCGATACTTGTCAGGGGTCTTGAGGAAATCCACCACTTCCTCCAACTCCGCCTTGGCCTCGTCGATCCCTGCCACATCGTTGAAGGTCACCTTGACCTCGTCTTCCGCATAGACCCGCGCCCTGCTCTTGCCGAAGGACATGACCCCTCCCCCTGGGCTGATCTTCCGCACAAGGTAGAACCAGATTATGAAGAACAGGACCATGGGCGCTACCCAGGAGATTAGAT
>CAZOXN010000170.1:0-5994 GCA_964583655.1 uncultured Desulfarculaceae bacterium
CCGGGGAGGTGTCCGGGCACCTCTCCTATGGTGACCTCAAGAAGCTGGAGCTGGCCGTGGCCCTGGCCAACGATCCGGAGCTGCTCCTCCTCGACGAACCAGCGGCAGGGATGGCCCATGCCGAGAGGAACGCCTTGATGGCCCTTGTGCAGACCGTCGCCAAGGAGAGAAACCTGACGATCATGTTCACGGAGCACGACATGGACGTGGTCTTCTCCGTGGCCGAGAGGGTAACGGTCATGCACCAGGGAAGGCTCGTGGCGGAGGGGACCCCAGATGAAGTGCGATCGGACCTGACCGTGCGTAAGGTCTACCTGGGGGAAGGAGAATGATGCTGGAGATCAGGGGCGTAGACGCCTTCTACGGCATGAGCCATGTGCTCTTCGGTCTGAGTATGACCGTGGGAAGGGGAGAGACCGTATGCCTCCTGGGGCGAAACGGGGCAGGCAAGAGCACCACCCTCAAGGCCATCATGGGCCTGGTGGAGACCAGGGGCGGGGAGCTCCTCTTCAAGGGCCGATCCATCAGGGGGGCACCGAGCCATGAGATATCCCGGAGAGGGATCGGCTACGTGCCCCAGGAGAGGAGGATATTCCTCGATCTCACGGTGATGGAGAACCTCATGGTGGCAAGAAGGACGCGCCCAGACAAGAGAATGACCTGGACCGCGGATGGGGTCTTAGCGCTCTTTCCGGACCAAACGAGGCTAGCCCGTCGAAGGGGGGGGCAGCTCTCGGGGGGAGAGCAGCAGATGCTCGCCATAGCCAGGACCCTCATGGGAAACCCGGAGTTGTTGCTCCTGGATGAGCCTTCCGAGGGACTCGCCCCGCTCGTGGTCAAGGCCATCAGGGGGCAGATCCACCGGTTGAAGGAGGAGGGGATCTCCGTCCTCCTTTCCGAGCAGAACCTCAAGTTCGCCACCTCGGTGGGGGAAAGGGTATACATCATAGAGAAGGGAGGGATACGTTTCGAAGGGACCATGGCTGGGTTTCTAAGAAGGGAGGACGTCCAGAAGACCTACCTGGCATTGTGAGCCTGTTACGCCTTTTCTGAAGAAGTCGGTAGCGGCGGCGGGCCTCCAGGGGTGATTCCCAGGACACGGGAGGGAGACATGGAGGAGCCTATCGGGACGATCCAAAAACTGTTGGGAATGGTCGTGGAGTTCTTCGTGAATTACAGCTTTCAGGTGATCGGGGCCATAGCGGTTCTGATCATCGGTTTTTTTGTCTCAAGGTGGGTGGGCCGTCTTCTCATGCGGGCCATGGAGAAGCGGAAGATGGATGTGACCTTGTCGAAGTTCCTCGCCAATATAGCGAGGATCCTCGTGCTTGTCTTCGCAGTCATCGTCGCCCTGGGAAAGTTCGGCGTTACCATTTCACCCCTCGTTGCTGGGATAGGAGCCGTGGCTTTTGGCGGTACCCTGGCCATTCAGGGCACCCTGGCCAACTACGGCGCGGGATTGACTATCATCCTCACCCGTCCGTTCGTGGTGGGCGATACCATAACGGTCTCAGGGGTGAACGGGGTCGTGGAGGAGGTGAAGCTGGGTTCAACGATTCTCACCAACGAGGACCGCGTCAAGATCACGATCCCCAATCGCCACATCGTCGGACAGATCCTGCACAACTCCGCTGGCAACAGGCTGGTGGAGGGGCAGGTGGGGATCAGCTACCGCAGCGACATGGAGAGGGCCATACAAGTGGTCCGCAGCGTCCTCGATTCGGCTCAAGATGTGGCGAAGGTCCCTTCACCGCAGATCGGGATCCGGGACTTCGGGGACTACGCCGTCAAGATAGGATTCCGTTACTGGGTCCCTACACTGAGGCATTTTCAGATCTCCTATCAGGTGAACTTGGCCGTGCACAATGCGTTTCGTGAAGCGGCCATTGAGATACCGTTCCCGCAGCAAGAGATCAGCATCGTGTCAAAGGCGGAAAAGGCCGGCACGGATTTGGCAAGTCAGACCTAACCCATAGAGTTGGATCGGGGAGCTGACCCGGTCAGTGGGGGAGAGATGAAGACGTTCGTTGGATTCTTGAAGACCACCATCCTTGGAGGTCTGTGCGTTCTCCTTCCTGTAGGGGCGTGCACGTATCTCACCATCAAGGCCGTTCGCGTTGTCCTGGATATCATGCAAGGCCTGGCCGAGTACCTGCCCATAGAGAGACTGGGAGGGGTGATGCTTGCGGAGATGGTGGCACTTGGCATAGTCCTCGGCATCTCCTTTGCCTTGGGACTGGTGGTGCGGACGACCCTGGGCAGGAGCTTGGGAGGGTGGTTGGAAAGGGTCCTGCTCCGTCTGCTCCCGGGGTACGACCTGTTCAAGACCTTGGCCGTGCAGCTTATCGGACGAAGAGATGAGGCCCGGGGTACCCCAGTGATGGTGCGCCTCGCAGCCACACACCAAGTGGGGTTCCTCATGGAGGAGAATCCGTCAGGGAAGCTCACCGTCTTCGTGCCGGCGGTCCCGGCGCTATCGGTAGGGGCGCTCCACTTCGTGGACCACGAACAGGTGGAGAGGCTCGATGCCTCCATGGTGCAGGTAGTGAACTGCCTCACAGGGCTTGGCATCGGGTCCTCCACCCTCCAGGGCCCGCCTCGTTCCCCATGAATGGGCGTGGCGGTTCGATGGGGTTTGACCAACGGAGGCCGCCTACACCTCTCACTTACCAAAGAGCTTCTTGACCTTCTCGCCAGCCCCTTCCACCACGCCCTTGGTCCCTTCTGCAGCCTTATCGGCGATGCCCTTCTTCTCCTCGGGTGTGCCGGAAGGCTTCACCCCGGTCTTGGCGGCCTCAAGGGCCTTGAGGCATGGGTTTTGATCCCCTGAGGTAGTGGGACTGGCTAGGGCAGCCGCGATCCCCGCTGGCCCCAACAGGGCTGCTCCTCCTAGCGACTTGCCGATGGCCAAGGCTGCCTTGGTGGGATCGACCGCCAGGGATGGGCTTGCGAGTGTCCCGCCCAGCTTGAACGGTTTGGCCAGTTCGCTCAGGCTGAGACCGACTTTGCCCACTCCGGGGACTCCGGCACCCTCCTTCGGCGAGGGATCGAGGGCAACGTCTAGCTCCTCGCTCTTCAAATTCACCTTTCCATCCCCGATCACGGTCATCCGGGAGGTGTCGATTACCATGGCCGTGCTTTTGGCGAGCCCGTCCTTGATGTCCCAACGGAGCACCATGCAGTTGATATCCGTGTAATTCTTATCTTTCTCGAAGGGGTTGACCAGTCGAAAGATCCCCTGTGCCAGATCGGTACCGGCGAGATCAATGTACTTGTTGTCCAATCGGCCCTTGCCCATCACCAGGACGACCTTTCCATTGAGCCCGCCCATGAGGGCCGCCACCGACCCCCCGCTTCCCTTAAGATCCACATCCGCATCCAGCTTCCCCTCGAGTATGTCGGTCAGCTGCATCTCCTTGGCCATGCGCCCGACGTCGAACTTGTCGACCTTGAGGGCGAGCGCCAGGACCGCCTGGTTGCCCTGGGGAGTCAAGGCCAATGTCCCCTCCAGGTTTCCACCCCCTATCAGGGCCTTGAGGGGCTTGATATGCAGGGCCCCGTCCTGCAGGGCCAGGACCACGATCAGGTCGTCCAAGGCGGCCTCCGGGGTGATGATCTTTTTGGCTTGGATCTGTACATTCGCGTCGACCTGCCTCAACGGTTCCAGCGACAGGGGATCGTTGGGGAAGACCCTGTCGCGCTTCACCGACGGTTTGTCGGTCTTGGCCTCCTTCCCGGTCTTCTTCTCCTCCCTCGGCATGAACGGCCGCAGGTCCATTTTCTGTGACGAGAGCGAAGCGGTGAGCTTGGGCCGTTTGCCGGCCAGGAGGAGTTCCGCTGAGCCGCTCACGTCCATGTCGGGCAAGACAACCTTGATGTCAGAGATCCGGTATGTCTCGACAGCCGGGTCAGAGGCACGTCCGGAGATCTCGAATGGTCCCTTGAGAGGCATGGGCCTTGCCCAGAACTTCTGGAGGTTTGACAGGTCCTTCCCTTTCAGGGAAAAGTCCAGATTGATTCCTTTTTGGTTCTGCACATCCTTGATGGCCCCAGCGAGCTTTAGCCTGGCTAGGTCCTCATTTCCCGCCTCCGCGTCCAGGGCCGGCACGGCCAGTCTGTCCGCCGGGCCCGATAATTTTATGGTGGCCTTGAAGGGCCCCACATCAGGGACGTCCTTCACATCCGCCAGCTTCGCGAGCTCCGGGATGGACTGGCCTTGAACCGTCACCGTGAGGGAGAGATCCCTTGCCTGGGTCAACCCTTTTATCTCACCATCCACGTTGACGGTGGCCCCACCGGCCTTGGCCTGGATCTTCAAGGGCCACGCCCTCTGTGGGTCCACCGCTGCGAGCAGTGACCCGAGAGTGCCCGAGACCTCAAATGGCTTGTCGTTGTATAGACCCTTGATGGTGAGCCGAACCGGGCCGTCCGGACTCGGGGCGTCGGCAGTCAACTTCTCCAGCGCCACCGAATATTTCTTCCCAGAGGCCCCGTCTCTATAGGTCATCGTCGCCTTTTCCAGTCGCACCTGGTCAAAGGTCAGGGCCGGCAGCCTGGCCGGGCCCTTGGCTGGGGCCTCCTTCGGGGCTGCCGGCTCAGCCTTCTTTGCGGCCTCGAAGGCGAGGTTGGACTTGCCCGACTTGTCGGTCTCCACGAGGATATCCGGCTCCACCAGTATTAACCGCTTGATGCCGATCTTTCCGCTCAGGAGGGGCAGGAGAGCGACCTGTACCTCGAAGCGTTTGACTTTGGCCAGCTCGGGCCGCGAGCCCCAGGCCACATTCTGGAACCTCACGTCATCAACGGCCAGGGCGGGCTTCAGGCCTATCTTCAGCTTGATGTCTCCCCCCAAAGTGAGATCGCGGCCAGTGGCCTCCTTGACGGCTTGGGCGATCTGGGGTTTGAGGTCGTTGAAGTTGTAGCTTGAGAGGATGACGATGATGGCCACGATGGCGGCCACGACCAATCCCACGATTATGCCGAGTATCTTCTTCCAACGCATGATCTCTCTCCTTATTGAGGACGGCGTCAAGGGACACCAAGGCGCATCAGGACTCCCTACGGTCCCTAGCCCCTTGCGGGAATAGCGTCCGCCTCAGATGGGGCCACATGGTAGGCCAGTTGCGCCTGCCGGAGCTCTCCCCACAAATTGTTGGACTGGTATGGCCCTCAGGCCTTTTCCGCCTCCCCTCCGGGCGCCAGCAAGCGGTAGATGAGCCCCCCGAGCAGGCCGCCGATGATGGGCGCGACCCAGAAGAGCCAAAGCTGGGACAATGCCCAGCCGCCGACGAAGACCGCAGGGCCTGTACTCCGGGCCGGGTTGACGGAGACGTTGGTTACGGGGATGCCGATCAAGTGAATCAAGGTCAAACCGAGGCCGATGGCTATAGGGGCAAAGCCCTGTGGGGCGCGTCTGTCCGTCGAGCCGACTATGATCATCAAGAACATGAGGGTGAGGACGACTTCCGAGACGAAACCCGAAAGAAGGGAGTACTTGCCTGGCGAATGATCGCCGTACCCATTGGATGCGAGTCCGGCGCTCAATTCGAAGCCTGCCTTTCCGCTCGCGATCAGGTAAAGTATCCCGGCTCCGAGGATCCCCCCCGCCACCTGAGCGATGATGTAAGGGAGAAGATGGGAGGCCGGAAAGCGTTTTCCAGCCCAGAGGCCAAGGGATACCGCCGGGTTGAGATGACAACCCGAGATGTGCCCTATGGCATAGGCCATAGTCATCACGGTCAATCCGAAGGCCAGGGCGACCCCGTGAAATCCAATGCCGACATGGGGAAACGACGCTGCTAGCACTGCGCTTCCACACCCGCCGAAGACCAGCCAGAACGTCCCGATGAACTCCGCGGCTGCCTTTTGAGACAATGTCATTTCGGCCTCCTTTCGTAAGAGAAGAAGTAAGTGACCGTAAGTGATCACGGGGTGGCGGTGTTTCTCGGAGCGGCTTGCCTGCCTGCCGCGCCCCGCTTGGCGCAGGCAGGGCGG